>NZ_CASGGV010000326.1:0-35911 GCF_949319125.1 Frankia sp. Hr75.2
ACAGGAAGCCCCTGCGCCTTACCCAACATCTTCACGTTCGAAGCCGGAACAGCCAGACACGACCGGCGAGCACGAGCGGACCGAGCATGAACAGACACAAATACTCCCGATTCGACTGTAAACCAGTGACGGTAACGATCCCGGTGGTTCACAGCGCACGATCTCTGCGATCCCCCCGACCGTCACCGGCAACCGGTCGTCTGTGATCAGAAATTCACCGCCCGGTCGCTCGACCCTGCTTCTTGGCGCTTCCGGGCACTCGCCGCCGCCACGAGTCGACGTGCCCGAGAAGCAGGTCTGCCAGTTGTTCTTCCCGGGGCAGCATTTCTGTACTGGGTCCCACCAGGGTGACCTCGGCGACCGGCTCGCCCGACTGGCCCGACACGACGGTGGCGATGGCGAAGCGCGTACCGCCATGCAACGTGTTCCGGGCTATCCGCGTTCTCCTGATGTCCTCGTACTCCGCGAGGAACTGATCCACGAGCGCGGATTCGTCCGGATTCCGTCGGCGCAGGTACGCGTCCCGCTGGGCGGCGGGAAGCGCGGCGAGAATCGCCTTGCCACCGGCCGTCCCCAGCATGGTACGGCGGATGTTGTTCCGCGCCGCGAAACCCGCCAGCCTGTCCGCACCGAACTCGGACACATAGATCAGGTGGTCTCCGGCCTGGACGCCCAGGAAGACCGTGACACCCGCCGCCTCATAAAGCGCGGCCACGTCGCCGTCGGTCACCATTCCGGCACGGAAGCTGCCGCTGGCGAGCGTCAGACCGTACAGCGCGGGGCCCAGGTAGAAACGGTGGTTGTCCTCATAGACCCACCCTGCGGCGAGAAGCCCTCGAACGAAGCCGTGCACAGAGCTTTTCGGAGCGTCCAGCGCCCGCACCAGCTCTACAAACGTCATTCCCGGGTTGTAAACGACTTCTTCCAGGATGCGAGTAACCCGGTCGATCGTCCGGTGGTTCTGCGGAGCACCGTCGAGCTTCGGGGACGGATGATCGGTCATGGCCATATTTAACCCCGACCTCGGTGCAACACCCGCTCAGGCTCCGGTGAAGGACGGTGCCCGCTTGCCGATTGAAGCCTGGACTCCCTCCCGGAAGTCGTCGGTCCCGAGCAGGACCGCCTGCGCGGCAGCCTCCTGGTCGAGAGCCGCCGACACCCGCGCCACGAGCTCACGCCGCAGGGTCGACCTGATCGACAGCAGGGACAGCGGCGCCGACAGGGCGACGTCATGGGCCCAGGCCAGCGCCTCCTCCCGCGGGTCGGCCGCCGTGACCCGGTCGCACAACCCCATCGCGAGCGCCTCAGCACCGTTGACCGAGCGACCTGTGTACAGCAGATCGCGCGCCTTCTGTGACCCGACAGCCGCCGGCAGGGTGACCGAGAGACCGAAGCCCTGGTGGAAGCCCAGCCGGGCGAAGTTCGCGCTGAACCGCGCGTTTTCGGCGGCAACCCGGAAGTCGGCGGCCAGGGCCAGCCCGAGGCCACCACCGATCGCGGCGCCCTGTACGGCGGCGATAACGGGCTTGCGCGCGGTGAAGATGGTGAACGCCTCGCGGTAGACCCGACGCAGTCCGTCCGCGTCGACGTCGCGCAGATCAGCGCCCGCGCAGAAGTGCCGCCCCTCCGCGCACAGCACCACACAGCGCGCCTCGGGCATGGCGTCGACGCGCAGCAGGGTCTGAGCCAGCTCGCGGAGGCTGGCCTCGTCGAAGAAGTTGTTCGGCGGTCGGTGCATCTCCACCACCGCCACGCTTCCCTGAAGATCGACAGTGACCAGGCCCAGTGACATCCCGCGTACCTCCTCTGGTTCGGCGCCGCCCGGGACGACGACCGTCGCGTCCCGTGAGGTGCGGCCGGCCGCCGCCATCGCCTCACATCCTCACGTCGCCGCATTAACGAACATTCGTTCGTAAGTACGAAACAAGCTTACCTGGTCCCAAGCGTCAGCAGAAGTCCCGGACCTCCCCGGGAGGCCCTCACCAGACGCGGTCGAGAAGCGCCTCGAGATCCTCCCGGGTCGCCGGGCGCGGGACACGGGTGACGGCCCAGTCGTCCATGGCGTGCTCGATGATCTCCGGGAGGGCCGCGCGATCAACCCCGACGTCGCGCAGGCGGCGTGGCACACCGACGGCCGCGAGCAGGTGCTCGACGGCGTCGATCGCCTCGGCCGCACCATCGTCAGGCCGGTGTCCGCCACTGAGGACCTCCGCGACCTGGACGAGGCGCCGCTTCGTCACCTGGGCGTTGAAACGCATCGTGGGCGGCAGGAGCATCGCCTCGACCGTCCCGTTCGCCACCGTGGAGCGCGGACCGACCGCGTGCGAGAGCGCCTGGGCCAGGCCGGCGCCCGTGTGGTCGCTGCCCTGGCCCGCGAGGAGCGCGGCGAGCATGAGGCGCAGGCGCGGCTCCCCGTCCGAGGCGACGTCGAGGCGCGGCAGCCACTCCCTCGACAGGCGGAGCGCATACGCCAGCAGCGCGTCGGCGAGCGGATCGTCCGTGTCCGACTGCAGTCCGTCAACGGCCATGGCGAAGGCGTTCAGGGCAGATGACCGCACCAGCGACACCGGCGCGGTGCCGGCGATCACGGGATCCATGAACACGCCCGCGGCGCGGGTCTTGGGGTCGAACAGGGCCAGCCGCTCCCCGGTCTCCGGGTCCCGCACCGCGCTTCCCGCCTTGGCGTAGGCCGTGGTCGGAGTACTCGGAATGATCCACTGGGGGATCTTCGGTGTGTCGAGCTTCGGGCTGACCAGCCGGCCGTCGACGCGGCGGGTGCAGACATCGCGAACGTCGGCCTTCTCCGCCAGCAGGATGCTGGCTGCGCGGCCGGTCACGATGGCGGACCCGCCGCCCAGCGCCACCACGGCATCGGCCCCGGTCGCCTCCAGGACCTCGCGCGCGTGCTCGACCGCGGGAAGCGGGCTGTGCTCGCGGACTCCGTCGAACCATCCGGCGAGCCGGTCGCCAAGCGCCGACTCGACCCTTGCCACCGCCTCGGTGTGACGGCGCATCGAGGCCCCGCAGAACACGACCGCCCGCCGGATCCCCGCGCGGTCGAACTCACGAGGCAGCGCGGCGAGCGCGCCCTCGCCTGCGAAGACGCGGACGGACGGTGTCACGTGTCTTACGGACGGAAAGCTCATGGCGTCCTCCTGGGGCCGCGGCGACAACCCTGACAAGGCCTCTCACTCCAGCCTAGCGCAGAGTTCGCATATATGAATATCTGTACGCACATAGGATCACCGGCGATGGGTGGACCGGGATGGTCAGGCACCCGTCAGCCGGCTCCGGCGCCTGACCAGGGTGCCGATGAGCGACGCGCTCAGGATGGCGGCGAACACCCGTACGAGCTGCATCGTGATGACCAGTCCGACCTCCGCGCCGGACTGGACCGCGACAGCCATCACCGCCGGGAGACCGCCCGGGGTCATCGCCAGGTATCCAGCGAGGTCCGAAATTCCGACCGCCCGGGCGAACACGATTCCGATCACGGCGCAGCCCCCGACGCTCAGAACCAACTGCACCAGCACCAACGGGAACAGCCGTATCAACAGGCGGATCGTGGCGGCAGTAAAAGAAAACCCAACGGCAAGCCCGGTGATGGTGTAACCGAGATCGAGCAGCGGCTCCGGGACGGCAAGCGGGACGGAGACCACCAGCGCAACCGCCATCGAGAGCAGCATCGGGACGACCAACCGCGAGCCGCTGAAGGAAAGGACCTGCGCGAGGAGCAGGCCGACTCCCATGCACAGTGCCGCGAACACGAGGCTCTGCCACAGGACGGGTTCGACGGCAGCGGGCCCGCGATCGGCCGGAGCGAGACTCCCGGAGCGGTCGAGGATCGGCGCAACCAGCGACAGCGAAACCACGACAACCACCACGCGCGCGTACTGGATGGCCGAGACGATCGCGTCGTCGGCATCCAGCTCCTTGGCCATGGCCGACACGCCGGAGGCAGCGCCCGCCATCGAGGAGAAGACCGCCGTGGCCAGGTTAACCTTCGGCGACAAAATGAGAACCAGGCCCGTCGCCATCGAAAAGACCAGTGTGACGGCGACCCCCCCGAGTACCTCAACGGGCTGGCTGGCTATCCGCCGGATCACATCGGAGTCGATCAGCGCGCCCGCGCTGACCCCGATCAGCGCCATGCCGAAATGCCGCGCCGGCTCAGGAAACCGCCATGGCGCTCTGAACGCGAGCGAGAACGCGGCACCGCCGATCAGGCCGCCGAGAAGATACGGCGACGGCGAGTGGACCAGATGCATCAGTATCGTTGCGGCGACGAGGATGATTGCGCCACATAAACCTCGTCTACTCTCTGCAACCAGAGCATCTCTCTGCACTACATCACGCTGCCGATGGCGACGGATGACGCCTGCGCCGACGTGCGATTACCCACAGATAAGCGGAAGCAGAAATCAGATCCACCGGCGGACGCAGAGTCAGGTGCCGGGCTTCTCGTCCACGGTTCGACAGTCACAACAATGACCATGACGTCCTCTTCTCCTCGTAAGCCGCACTGGATGCGGCCCGGGCCCGTGAAGGATCTGTGTCAACAGTTCCGGCCACAGTGGGGCACCGCGGGCTTCACCCCGCACCTGGACGCCCGACGGCCATGACCCGGTCGACTGACTCCTTCCGCACTCCGTGGATCCCGTATCAGGCGTTGAAGAACATCAGCAGGGAACGAAGCAGCGCCAGATGCAGCGGTTACCGGCTCACCCTCGGCGCCCGCCCAGAGGATCAGAAGCGGCACAGCAGCTGTGATCGGGTTCTCGCGCCCGGCCGCGGCCCGGACACGAGAACCCAGGAGTCAAATCCGTGGCCTGACGGTCTACGCGGACTCGGCAGGCCGACCTCGGTCCATCAGCCACCGATTGTTCTCATACGCAATGTTCTTATATGCGAACACTTGGACGTATGTAAGTACCATAGCGAGGGACCCTGCCGTGGTCAACGCATCAGGGCAGGTGATCTGCCAGCTCGCCCGGGGGCAATCGGTCGATGTCGGTTGACTCGACCAGACGCCACTGACCCGACCGGTAGCCCCGGTCGGGTCAGTGGCGTCTGCGTGCTGATGACGATGGCGGAGCCCTCGTGACCTGGACGGATATCCGTCGGTCCGGATGGACGGCGGTACGGCCTAGGCGTCGACGGCGGTGGCGAGGCTGGTCTTCTCCCACTCCGTCAGCTCAGCGAGCTGGCCCTCCAGCGTGTCACGGAAGAGCCGCACGGCGTCCTGGCCGAGCACGAGCAGCGCGGGGGGCGACGCCGACTCGACGGCGGCGATGATCGCCTCGGCGGCCTTCGCCGGATCGCCCGGCTCGGTGCCGTGCGTCATGTCGTGCTCCTTGCGGCGACGCCCGGCCGTGTCAGCGTAGTCGGCGATCGGCGTCGCGGCCTGCTGGAGAGAGCGGCCCGCGAAGTCGGTCCGGAAGGCACCGGGCTCGACGACGATCGCGTGGATGCCGAGCGGCCCGAGCTCTCTGCGCAGCGAGCCTGTCAGGCCCTCGAGCGCCGCCTTGGTCGCCGAGTAGTAGCCCGATCCCGGCGGGCAGATGCGCGCGCCGATCGACGAGATGTTGACGATCGCGCCACGCCGTCGCGCGCGCATGCCCGGGAGCACACCTTTGACCATCGACACCGCACCGAAGAAATTGGTGGCGAACAGCCGGCGGACGTCGTCCTCGTCGCCCTCCTCGACCGCCGCCCGATACCCGTAGCCGGCGTTGTTGACGAGCACGTCGACACCACCGAACCGCTGTTCGGCCTGCTGGACGGCGCGCGTGACCTGCGCACCATCGGTGACGTCGAGCGCGAGCGCGAGCGCGCGGCCGGGATACGCCTCGGCGAGGTCGGCCACGTGGGCGACGTCCCGGGCTGTGGCGGCCACGTTGTGGCCATGATCGAGCAGGGCCTGCGCGAGCGCGCGGCCCAGGCCCGTGGAACAGCCGGTGATCAACCAGGTCTGCATCGGCATCAGCTCCTTGTGCGTCGAGGACGGAATCCGGTCACAGGCTCAGTACCCCGACTCGGAGCCGTAGTAGGTCGGCCTGCGCGGCGTGTAGTTCTCCTCCAGAGCGGTGACCTCGTCCTCACCGAGATCGATGTCGAGCGCGGCCACGGCGTCGGCGAGATGGTGCGACCTGGTCGCTCCGACGATCGGGGCGGTCACGACAGGGTTGCGCAGCACCCACGCCATCGCCACCTGCGCCATCGAGGTCCCCCGTGCCTCGGCGATGCGCTGGACCGCGTCGACCGTCCCGCGGTCGCTGTCGAGGAACAGCGGGGTGCCGGACGCGTCGGCCGTCGGGTTCAGCGATCCGCGGGTCGTGCTCGCGTCACCCCACGGCCGGGTCACCAGGCCGGCGGCGAGCGGCGACCATGGCAGGCTGCCGACGCCCTGGTCCGACAACAGCGGGAACATCTCGCGCTCTTCCTCGCGGGCGACGAGGTTGTACTGGTCCTGCATGGAGATGAACTTCGTCCAGCCGTGCAGCTGTGCGGTGTACTGCAGCTTGGAGAACTGCCAGGCCCACATCGAGGAAGCGCCCAGGTAGCGCACCTTGCCCGATTTCACGGCGTCGTGGAGGGCCTCCATCGTCTCCTCGACGGGGGTGTGCGGGTCGAATCGGTGAATCTGGTAAAGGTCGATCCAGTCGGTGTCGAGCCGTCGCAGCGACGCGTCGAGCTGCTCGAAGACGGCGCGGCGCGAAAGGCCCCGGCCGCCGGGTCCGGGGCCCATCGGCGCGAACAGCTTCGTCGCGATCACGACCTGGTCGCGGCTCGTGTACCGCTTCACGGCTTCACCGGTGATCTCCTCGGACGTCCCCCGACTGTAGGTGTTGGCGGTGTCCCACAGCGTGATACCGAGGTCGACGGCCTGCTGAAAGATCGGCTTGGCGGCGTCGGCGTCCAGCGCCCAGTCGCGGCCCGTGCCGGGCCTGCCGAAACTCATGCAGCCGAGCGCGATACGGCTGACCTTCAGCCCGGAGGTTCCGAGGTTGGCGTATTCCATGGTGGGTCCTTCGACAGGATTGACGACAAGGCCAGGTCGCCGGAGGAGCGATGTCGACTTCACGCGGGCGGCGGGGAGGGTGACATGTTCTCCGGCCGTGCTGTTACGCCAGTCCGTCGCCGTCAGTGCGACGGCTCGGCCGGGTCTTTCGACTTCGACGTCGGCGGGATCGTCGTTCCCGCCGGGGGGCCGCCTGGCCGGGATTGACGCTGGTCGCCGGTCCAGCTGGCCAGGAAGTCGAGTTGCTGTTGGGCCGCGGCGTGGCTGGCGGTGTAGGTGATGAGGGTGAGCGCGTCCGCGGGTAGTTCCATGGCGTCGCCGGTCAGTTCGATGTCGCCGATGACCGGGTGACGTAGTCGTTTCACGGCTGTGCGGTGGAGGCGGACGTTGTGGCGGGCCCAGCGGATGCGGAACTCGTCGTTGCGGGTCGCCAGTTCCCCGATGAGGTCGGAGAGCTGACGGTCGAGCGGGCTGCGGCCGGCTTCACCGCGCAGGCCCGCGGCGGCGGCGTCGGCGACGGTGGGCCAGTCGATGAAGAAGTCGGTGGCCCGGGGGTCGAGGAACAGGAACCGCGCGAAGTTCACCGGGAGGGTCCGCGGAGTGAGGATGTCGACGTAAAGGGCAAAGCAGAGGTCGTTGGCGGCGAGGATGTCCATGCGCGCGTTGCGTACGTAGGCCGGCGCGCCGGTGATGGCGTCCAGGACGCGGCGGATGCTGGGCCGCACCCGGGCATGCTGGCTTCCCCGTGCCGGTCGTGCCGGTCGTGCGGGGCCTGTGGCGGTCCTGGCGAGGTCGAACAGGTAGGCGCGCTCGGCCTCGTCGAGGTGTAGCGCCCGAGCCAGGGAGTCCAGCACGGTTTCGGACACGCCGGCGAGGTTTCCGCGCTCAAGGCGGGTGTAGTACTCCACGCTCACGCCGGCGAGGTGGGCGACCTCACCGCGACGGAGGCCGGGAACCCGACGGGTGTCACCGAAAGTGGCCAGTCCGGCCTGTTCGGGGCTGATCCGGGCGCGCCGGCCGACGAGGAAGTCGCGAACCTCGGCGCGGTTGTCCATGGGCCCGACGGTACGGCGACGCCCACCGGTGGTGGGAGGTACTGCCGGGACCCCTCACGACCGGGACTCCCAGCCGCGTCCGGCGGGCGGTTTCGATCGGCTGACCCGGGCAGTTCTGTGTCGGACGCCGCCTGGGCGCTGACCCGCGGCATCGTCCATCCGCAACGTTAGGGAGCCTCATGGAGCACGAGGAGGGCCGCGGCGCCGAGCCTGGGCCTGGGCCTGTCGAACACGGGTGGGGCTCAGTACACGAAACGGCATGGCTCGCGCAGCCTCGCGCCGAGCACCGGCCGATGAGGACGGACATTGGTAGCCAGAGGCCGGCCGTGCTCGGGCGCCGGTCGCTCCTGCGTGGCGCGCTCGGCGCAGGAGCGACGGTGCTGGCCGGTGTCCCCGTCAGCGGATGTTCCGCGCCCTCGCCAGGTCGGCCAGCGTCCTCACCCTCGGCACGGCCCGCGACGCCGGCCCCGGCGGAGCAGTCCGTTCTGCTGGCCTACTTCTCCCGGGCGGGCGAGAACTATTACTACGGCGGGCGTAATCACCTTGACGTCGGAAACACCGAGGCGCTGGCTGGCATGATCAGCACGCGGGTCCGGTGCGACGTTCACCGCATCGAGCCGGCCGACCCATACCCGGACGACTACGAGCAGACTGTCGGGCGAAATGTCCGTGAACAGAACGCCGACGCACGCCCGGCCATCGCCAACCCCCTGCGCTCGATCGAGCGGTACGACACGATTCTGCTGGGAAGCCCGATCTGGAATGTCAGAGCACCGATGATCATGTCGACGTTCACGGGGAGCCTGGACTTCAGCGGCAAGACCGTGCTTCCGGTCACGACCTATGCCATGAGTGGACTGGGAACCACAGAACGCGACTACACCGCCTCATGTCCCGGCGCAACCATCGGGGCGGGCCTCGCGGTACGCGGCGAAGAAGTCGCGCAAGCCGGCGCCGACGTCGACGCATGGCTGCGACGCGTCAACCTCCTGTGATTTTCGATCCGAGTTCTGGGGCCTCACAGGATGAAGTGGGGTAATCAGGCTTCGGGGATCACTTTACTGAAGGTCGCAAGAGTGATGTCGCTGGGCTCCGGGCCGCCGCGCCGGCCGGTGTCAAGGCCGTCGATCGCGGCGAGCTGCTTGTCGGTCAGCTCGAAGTCGAACACGTCGAGGTTCTCCGCGATCCGCTCCGGTCGCGTCGACTTCGGGATCGCCGACCGGCCCTGCTGCAGGTGCCAGCGCAGCATCACCTGCGCCGGCGTCCTGCCATGCGCCCGTGCGATCTCACCGATCACCGGGTCCTGCAGGGTGCTGCCATGGCTACCGGGACGATAGAACGTGATTCCACCGATCGGTGACCATGCCTGGGTGAGGATGCCGTGCTTGGTGCCGATCGCCTGCACCTCACGCTGGGTGAAGTAGGGGTGCACCTCGATCTGGTTCACCGCGGGGACGACACTCACCCGCTCCAGCAGGGCGGTGAGATGCTCGACCATGAAGTTGCTGACCCCGATCGCGCGGACCTTCCCGTCGGCGAGCAGCGTCTCCAGGGCGCAGTAGGCCTCCAGGGTCCTGTCGAACTCCGACGGCAGCGCCTGATGCAGGATGAGCAGGTCGATCTGGTCGACGCCGAGCTTGCGCGCGCTCTTCTCGAAGCCGTGCAGGGTCTGGTCGTAGCCGTAGTCGCTGATCCAGATCTTGGTCTCCAGAAAGACGTCGGTCCGGTCGACGCCGGACTTGAGGACGGCCTCGCCGACCTGCCGCTCGTTGCCGTAGGCCGCCGCGGTGTCGATGTGCCGGTAACCGGCCGACAGTGCCGCCTCAACAGCCGACCGGGTCTCCTCCGGCGGGGTCTGGAAGACACCGAGACCGAGCGCGGGCATCTCGACCCCGTTGTTCAGCGTTATGTGCGTCCTGGTGGACATGGGGCGTTCCTCTTCCCGTCGACAATCGGAGACGATGATCTGAGCGTCCTCAGCGGTGCAGGACCCGACGGTAACGGAAGGCTCGGCGTTTCGGGCCCCACCTCACCACACGCAGTTCCTTGGAGACTCACACCCTCCCCCAGATCATCTGAGTTAAATCACGATCAACCGGCCGCGGGGAGTCCCTGTCGTTACCCCTTTCAGCAGGGACTCCTCGTGCGATCGTGACCCGGGTTTCCTGAGGCGATGACCGCGTCGCCGGAGAGATGCCGAATCGGCCGGCAAGGAGCCGATGGCCGCGAGTCTCGTCCCGGGGAAACGGAAGGTTCCGCGCGTGCGGGCCGTCATCCGGTCTGGGCGTACAGGACACCCGGGTCGGTGCTGAGCGCCGCCTTGGCCTCAGCACTGTCCTGGTCGGCGAGGATCTCGAACCGCCCGGCCTCCAGGCCGTCCAACGCCGCACGTACGACATCGGCCGGATCGTTCTTCGGGATGTCCCAGCCGGCCATCATGTCGGTGTCGGTGCTGCTCAGGACCAGACCCGTGACGAGGGTGCCCTGCTCGCGCAGCTCCAGGCGGATTCCGTTGGTCAGGCTCCACTCGGCGGCCTTGGCCGCGCTGTAGGCGTTGGCCCCGAGATAGGACAGCCAGGACAGCCTGGAAAGGACGTTGAGGACCGCGCCGCCGCCGTTGCCGGCGAGCACCGGGGCGAACGCGCGCACCATCGCGAGGGTTCCGTAGAAGTGGGTGTCCATCTCAAGACGGATCTTCGTCAGATCGCCGGTGACGAGATTCTGCGCGGTGGACACGCCGGCGTTGTTGACCAGCAGCGTGACGTCGGATGCCGCGACGGCGGCCGCGGCGACCGAGTCCGGGTCGGTGATGTCGAGCGGCAGCGTCTCGACACCGGGGAGGTCGGCCGACCGGGGGCTGCGCGCCGTGGCGTAGATCTTCGACGCCCCCCGGTCGTGGAGCTGTTCGACGAAGTGGCGGCCGATGCCGCGGTTCGCGCCGGTGACGAGGGCGATGCTTCCGGAGAGGTCCATGGATGAACCGTAGGGCGCGGCCATGAGCGTGTGGATGCCTGAGGTTCTCATTCTGATATCCGTCTGCCTCACCACACGCGGCTTCCCGGTACGCTGCGTCCGTGGATGTCCTCGCCGACGTGCTGGCGGTCTCGGGGGTTCGCGGCACCCTCGGGGCGAGGATCGAGGCCGGGGAGAACTGGGGCTGGTGGGCGGCGGCCTCGCGCGGCGCCGCCTTCCACGCGGTCACCGCGGGAACAGCCTGGCTGGCGGGCCCGGGCCAGTCCGCCCGCCAGCTCATGCCCGGTGACGTCGTTCTCCTGCCGAGCGGCACCGAACACGTCCTGGCGAGCGGCACCGACACCCTGGCTCGAACCGGTGCGCACGCCTTCGACAGCTGGGAGTGGGCCGACTCCGGCGCGGTGAGGATCGGCTCCGGCCCGGTCCGCACCCACATCCTGTGCGCGCACTACTCGCATGACCCCGCCGTCACGACCCAGGTCCTCACCCTGCTTCCCGACCTGGTCCACATCCGTGCGGACAACGCCGGGGGGTGCCTCGAGGACACCGTTCGGCTGCTCGGGCGTGAACTCGCCCATCCGCGGCTCGGGACAGCCGTCGTCCTGGACAGGCTCGTCGACATCCTCCTCATCCAGCTGCTGCGGGTGTGGCTTGCGACCGGCCAGGCCCGGCCCGCGGCATCCTGGCTGGGTGTCCTCGACGATCCGGTTGTCGGCGCCGCGGTCGCGAAGCTCCATGAGGAGCCCGCGCGTGCCTGGACCACCGAGGCCCTGGCCGGTGAGATCTCCGTGTCCCGTGCCACGCTGTCGCGGCGGTTCCCCGCGGTAGTCGGCGAGACGCCCGGGGCCTACCTCACCCGCTGGCGGATGGACCTCGCGGCCCGCCGGCTGCGGGACACCGACGACACGCTGGAAAGCATCGCCAGGTCGGTCGGGTACACCTCGGTCTACGCCTTCAACCGCGCCTTCACCCGCGCCCGCTCGCAGCCACCGGGCCGGTATCGCGTCAGCGCACGGGACTCCGCCCGCAGCTCCTGACCCGCCGGCCCATGAGCCACCCAAGAGTGCTCCACAAGCCCGATGTGATGCTCCCATCCGGAAGCCATCCGGTCATGATTAGCCGATTTCGGCGGATGCGACAGGCCCATCCGTGCGATTACGCGATACGGTATGCAATACATCGCGGATACACGGTCCGCACGTATGAACGAGGAATACTCATGGCGCAGAAGACCATCGTTTCGCTGATCGACGACCTCAGCGGAGAGACGGCCGAGGAGACCGTCCGGTTCGGGCTGGACGGCGCACACTACGAGATCGACCTGTCAGAGACGAACGCCACAAAACTGCGGGAGTCACTGGCCTCGTTCGTGACGGCGGCACGCCGGTCCGGTGGCCGCGCCGGCAGCGGACGGCGCGGCCCGCGCGCCGCCTCGCCGCGTTCCGCGGGAACCGACCGCACCGCCGACATCCGCGAGTGGGCGCGCAGCAACGGCTACACGGTGAGCGACCGGGGTCGTATCGCGTCGAACATCGTCGAGGCTTTCGACAAGGCTCACTGAGCACCAGTCCGGGGTGACCGTCGTGCCGTGCTACCTCCGATCGCGCGGTGAGGGCATCACCGAGGTGGTCCCGGGCGGGCCTGGCACGCGGTCCGCTCGGTCCGGGCCCGGCCGAGCCCGTCGTTCCCGAGCGTCCAGATGCCACCTGGAACCGGTCATGCGGCGCGGAACAGTACCGGGGCAGGTTCGACGCACGATCGGCGGGCGGACGCACTCTAGTGGATCTTCATCTGAACGGTAAGGTCGCGCTCGTCACCGGAGGCTCGCGCGGCATCGGGCACGCGATCGCCGCCCGCCTGTCGACCGAAGGCTGCCGGGTAGGGATCTGCGGACGCGATCCCGACACGCTCGCGGAAGCGACAGCGGGCCTTGGACGCGCCGAGTCCGACGTCGTCGGCGTCATCGCCGACGTGACCAGACCGGGCGAGGTCGAACGCTTCGTCGATGCCGCCACCGAGGCCCTCGGCGGCGTCGACCTGCTGGTCGCGAACGTCGGCGGCACCGTCGGAGGCGGCCTGCTCGACTCCACCCCCGAGGACTGGGCGCAGACGTTCGAGCTCAACACCGGACACGCCGTCCGGGCGATCCGCACCGCCGTGCCGCACATGCAGATGAACGGCGGCGGGGCAGTCGTCATCGTCTCGTCGATCTCCGCGTCGAAGCCGTCGCCACGGGCGCAGTACGGGACGGCCAAAGCCGCGGAGAACTACCTGGCGTCGGCCTTCGCCCGAGAACTGGGCCCGCTCAACATCCGCGTCAACGCCGTGAGCCCGGGGTCCGTCCTCTTCCCCGGCGGCGGGTGGGAGAGGTACTCCCGGCGCCACCCGAACGAGTTCGACGAGTTCGTCCAGCGGGACTTCCCCGCCCGGCGACTGGGCACCGTCGACGAGGTCGCGGACGTGGTGACCTTCCTGCTCTCAGAGCGGGCCAGCTGGGTGAACGGAGCCACCATCGCCGTGGACGGCGCTCAGGGTCGACCGAGCGCCAGCGGGTACTGAGCCAGCCCTACGTCTCGAAACACAGAACACCCGGCGAGCGGAACGCCCCGATCTCGATCATCACGTCTCCAGTCCGACGAGTCCCGCGAGCCGGACACGGTGGGCGCCCGGCGCGCCGAACGCGATCTGGTCGGCCTTGGCCCGCTTGAGGTACAGGTGCGCCGGGTACTCCCAGGTCATCCCAATGCCGCCGTGCAGTTGCACCACCTCCTCGGCGGCGGTGACCGCGAGGTCGCCGCAGTAGACCTGCGCCACCGCGGTCGCCACGGGAACGTCCGGATCGCCGGCCGCGAGCGCTGCGGCGGCATGGCGGGCAGCGGCGTTCATGGACTCGACGCCGGTGTAGAGGTCCGCGAGACGATGCTTGAGGGCCTGGAAGCCACCAAGCGCACGGCCGAACTGCCGGCGTTCCTTGAGGAAGGCCACCGTCGTGTCGAGGCACCAACAGGCCACGCCCAGCTGTTCGGAGGCGAGCAGGGCGGCCCCGGCCTCCAAAGCACGACGGATCGCGGGCTCGGCGTCCCGGACCACGAGCTCGCCGGCCACGCCGGCGAGGGTGACGTCCGCGAGCTGGCGTGTCATATCCAGCGAGACCACCGGCGTCACGCCAGCCGCGGTGGTGTCGACGGCGAATACGGCCAGGCCGTCGGTCGTCCGGGCCGGCACCAGCAGTACGTCGGCCTCCAGGGCCCCCGCCACGCTGGTGATGGTGCCGGTGAGCCGACCCCCGGCCTCGGCCCGGACCGACGGCAGTTCTCCGTCGGCGGGGCCGATCGAGAGTGGCACGACGAGGCAGGCGGTCCGCTTCCCCTCGGCCAGCAGGGGCAGGAGGTCCGTCTCCGCCTCCAGCAGGACGGCGGTCGCGACGACGGCGCTGGTGAGGAACGGCACCGGTGCCGCCGCGCGGCCGAGCTCCTCCAGCACTACGGCGGCCTCACGGGCCGACGCACCCGCACCGCCGCGGTGTTCGGGCACCAGCAGGCCGGCGAGGCCGAGGTCGACGGCCAGGGCCTTCCACAGCCCGCCCACGAGGGACCGGTCGCCGTCGTAGACCGCGATCACCGCGGCCGGGTCGCAGTGGTCGGCAAGCAGATCACGCACGGAGGAGCGCAGGTCGTCCTCGACGTCGGTGTAGAGCAGATCGAGCTCGCTCACCGGGGCAGCTCCTTCCAGGGGATGTCCTTGTCGACGCGCGGCTCGGCGGGCAGGCCGAGGATCCGTTCGGCGATGATGTTGCGCAGGATCTCCGAGGTGCCGCCCTCGATGGAGTTGCCCTTGGCGCGTAGGTAGCGGTAGCCGGCGTCGTGGCCGGTCATGTCGACCTTGTCAGGCCGGACCATGGTCCAGTCGGAGTAGCGCAGGCCGTCCTCACCGAGCAGCTCCAGTTCCAGCCCACTGAGCTGTTGGGTGAGCCGAGCGAAGGTGAGCTTCATCGCCGCGCCCTCCGGGCCGGGTTGACCGAGTGCGAGCTTCTGCCGCAGCCGCTGGCCGGTGAGCCGGGCGACCTCGGCCTCGACCCACAGCCCGAGCAGCCGGTGATGAAACCCGGGAGTACGGCGCTCCGGGTGGGCTCGCCAGGTGTCGGCCACCACCCCGATCATGCCGCCCTCGCGAGGTGCGGCTCTGCCGCCGATCGCCACCCGCTCGTTGTTCAACGTGGCGTTGACGACCTTCCAGCCCTCCCCCTCGGCACCGAGCCGCTGGCTGTCGGGAATCGACACGTCGGTGAGGAAGACCTCGTTGAACTCCGCTTCGCCGGTGATCTGGCGCAGCGGCCGGACGTCGACGCCGGGGTCGGTCATGTCGCACAGGAAGTAGGTCAGCCCACCGTGCTTCGGCACGTCGGGGTTCGTGCGGACGAGCAGGATCGCGAACCGGGCCTGGTGGGCGCCCGAGGTCCACACCTTCTGCCCGTTGACCAGCCAGGTGTCGCCGTCACGAACCGCGCGGGTGGCGACACCGGCAAGGTCGGAGCCGGCGCCGGGCTCGCTGAAAAGCTGGCACCAGATCTCCTCACCGGTCCACAGCGGCCGCAGGAAACGCCGCTTCTGCTCGTCGGTCCCGAACCTGAGGATCGTCGGCGCGGCCATGCCCAGGCCGATGCCATTGGCCTGCCGGTTGTTGTCAGGCGCCCCGGCTTCGTCGAGGAGACGGTCCACCTCGGCCTGCAGCGCCTGCGGCAGACCCAGCCCGCCCAGGCCCTCGGGGAAGGACACCCAGGCCAGCCCGGCGTCGAACCGCGCCCGGAGCCAGGTCACGCGCTCCGTGGTCGCCGTGTCGTGCTCGGCGAGGAACTGTTCCACGCGCTGGTGGAGTTCCTCGGGAAGATCACGGTTCATCAGGCCTCCGTACGGTGCCGGGCGGCCCGGGAGGGCCGGATCTGGCTGATCGTCATGGCGACTTCCTCGCCTCGGCCTGGCGTCGGATCTCGGTGCGCGCCAAGGCGTTCCTGTGCACCTCGTCGGGGCCGTCGGCGAACCGCAGGGTGCGGATCTGGGCCTGGCAACGTGCCAGCGGCAGATCCTGGCTGAGGCCGGCGGCACCGTGCACCTGGATGGCCTTGTCGAGGATCCACTCGACGGCGGCGGGGGTGGCGATCTTGATCGCCTGGATCTCGGTGTGGGCACCCTTGTTACCGACGGTGTCCATCAGCCAGGCGGTCTTGAGTACCAGCAGCCGCAGCTGTTCGACCCGGACCCGGGACTCGGCGATCCACTCCCGGACCACTCCCTGCTCGGCTAGCGGCTTGCCGAACGCGACCCGGTCACCGGCCCGCTCGCACATGAGCTCGATGGCCCGCTCGGCCATGCCGATGGAGCGCATGCAGTGATGGATCCGGCCGGGGCCGAGCCGGGCCTGCGCGATCGCGAAGCCCTGGCCTTCCTCGCCGATCAGGTTGCTCACCGGAACCCGGACGTCGGCGAACACGATCTCCGCGTGGCCGCCGTGCTCGTGGTCGTCGTACCCGAACACCTCCATGCCGCGCCTGATCTCGACCCCGGGGGCGTCACGCGGGACGAGGATCATCGACTGCTGGCGGTGCCGGTCCGCGGCGGGGTCGGTCTTGCCCATCACGATGAGGATCCGGGCGTTGGGGTTCATCGCGCCGGTGATCCACCACTTGCGGCCGTTGATGACGTACTCGTCGCCGTCCCGCACGATCGAGGTGGTGATGTTGGTGGCGTCGGAGGATGCCACGTCGGGCTCGGTCATCGCGAACGACGAGCGGATCTCGCCCTCGAGGAGTGGCTCCAGCCACTCCTTCTTCTGCTCGGCGGTGCCGAAGATCGAGAGCACCTCCATGTTCCCGGTGTCGGGGGCTGCGCAGTTCAGGGCGGCTGGTGCGAGGTGCGGGATGCGGCCGGTGATCTCGGCGAGCGGGGCGTACTGCAGATTGGTGAGCCCGCCGCCGTGTTCGCCCGGGAGGAAGAGGTTCCACAGGCCGCGCCTGCGCGCCTGCGCGCGCAGCCCGGCGAATGCGGGCGCGGAGTCCCAGGCCCACTTGTTCCGCAGTTGGCCGAGCTGTTCATGGAATACCGGCTCGGCCGGGTTCACCTGGGTGTCCATGAAGTCGAGGAGGCTGTCACGCAGCTCCTCGGTCTTCGCGTCGAGGGCGAAGTCCATCAGGTGCGCTCCCTGAGTACGGTCAGGCCGGCGTCAAGCAGGGGATGGATGGCCTCGCCGATGTGCTCGAAACCCGGGCCGACGGTCTGACCGTGGAGGCCGCGGTAGTGGATGCCCTCAAGGATCGCGGCCAGCTTGAAGGACGCGAGCCCGAGGTAGAACCCGAAGCGGGACAGGTCACGGGCGCTGTGGGCGGTGTACCGGGTGAGGATCTCGGCCTCGTTGAGAAAACCGGGGGCTGAGGAGGCGTCGACGAAGGTGCCACCGAGCATCGTGCCCAACCGCTGGTACAACACGAGCAACGCCAGGTCGGTCAGCGTGTCTCCCAGCGTGGCCATCTCCCAGTCGATGACCGCGACCAGCCGGCCGGACTCGTCGATGAGGACGTTGTCAAGCCGATAGTCACCGTGCACGATGCCCGGCGCCGAGTCCGAGGGAACATCAGCCGCGAGGCGGGCGTGCAGCTCGTCGGCGGCGGGCAGGTCGCGGCTGCGCGACGCGTCGAGCTGTTTCTTCCACCGGCCCACCTGGCGGGCCAGGAACCCCTCGGTGCGGCCGAAGTCGGCCAGCCCGACCGCCGCCGGGTCGACCTCGTGCAGCGCGGCAAGGGTGTCCACGAGGCTGCCCGAGATCAGCCGGGTGCGTTCCGGGCCGAGCGCTTCCAGTTCGGCGGCGTGGCGGTACGGTGTGCCCGCCACCCGCTCCATGACGTAGAACGGCGCACCCAGTACCGACTCGTCCCGGCACAGCGCGTATGTCCTCGGAACCGGCACCCCGGTGTCCTGCAGCGCCGACATCAGCCGGAACTCCCGCGCCATGTCGTGCGCGGTCGCGAGCACGTGCCCAAGCGGCGGGCGGCGGACGATCCAGGTGTTCTTCCCGTCGGTCACCTCGTAGGTGAGGTTGGATTTGCCGCCGGCGATCAGGCGCGCGGACAGGTTCCCCTCCGTTCCGGGCACCGAGGTGGTGAACCAGGCGGTGAGCCGGGGCAGGTCGAGGCCGGGCAGGCTCTGCGGCATCGTCAAACGGCCCTTCGGCTCTCCAGGCGTTGCTGAAGCCTGTTCATCCCGGTCAGCCACCGGTCCGGGTCCGCGGCCCGGGCGGCGTAGTAGTCGCCCACGCCCGGATGCGGCAGCACCAGGAACCGGCCGTCCCGCAGGCCCTGCCACACCGCCTCGGCCACGTCCTCCGTGGCGAGCACGGTGTCCAGGCTGAGGAGATCCTGGAGCTCGCCGGCCTCGTCGAACATCCGGGTCTTCACCCCCTGGGGGCAGACCACCTGGACGATCACGCCCCTGTGCCGGTAGGTCGCTGACAGCCACTCGGCGAAGGCCACCGCGGCGTGCTTGCTGACCGAGTACGTCGGACTGCCGAGCATGGTGAGCAGTCCGGCCGCGGACGCGGTGACCACGAACCTGCCCGCCCCGCGCTCCACCCAGCCTGGCAGCAGCAGGCGCGCGGCGCGCACATGCGCGAGCACGTTGACCTCGAGGCTGGCCGTCCAGTCCGCCTCGGTGGCGGCCAGGCCCTTGCCCCGGTCGATGCCGGCGTTGGCGAACCAGATGTCGATCTCGCCGAGATGTCCGCGGGCGGAGTCGACGAGCGTCGCGAGCCCGTCCTCGGTGGCGGCGTCCCCTGGGAGGGCGTGTCCGCCGATCTCAGCGGCTACCCGCTCGGCTGCCTCTGCGTCGAGGTCGTTGACCACGACACGCGCGCCCTCGGCGGCCAGCCGGGTGGCGATCGCCCGGCCGATGCCGTGCCCGGCGCCGGTGACAACCATGCCCTGGTCGCTCGCGGCCATGTCAGAAGCCACTGGTGAGGGCGACGCCGCCGTCCACGACGAGCAGCTGACCGGTCATCCACGCGGCGTCGTCGGAGAGCAGGAACGCGACCACGCCGCCGACGTCCGCGGGCGTCCCGAGTCGTTTCAGCGGGTATGCGGCGGCGACCTCCTCCTCGCGGCCCGCGTAAAGCGCGGTGGCGAACGCCGTCTTCACCACCGCGGGGGCGACGGCGTTGACCCGGATGTCCGGGCCGAGCTCGACGGCGAGCTGCCGGGTGATGTGGGTGAGCATCGCCTTGCTGGCGCCGTAGAAGCCGATCCCGGGCGCGGGCCTGAGGCCGGCGACCGAGGAGACGTTGACGACCGCGCCACCGTGTTCCTTCATCCAGGCCTGGTGCACCTGCCGCACCCAGGACAGCGCGGCGATGCAGTTGACCTCGACGATCTTCCGCGCGGCGGCCGGCTCCAGCTCGGTCATCGGGCCGAAGGTGGGGTTGATGCCGGTGTTGTTGACCAGCAGGTCGGCGCTTCCGAAGGTGTCGATCGCCCTCTTGACCACCTCGGCCTGGTGGTCGAGGTCGTCGGCGTGGCCGGCCACGCCGAGCGCGTGCTCACGTCCACCGAGGTGGGCGACGGCCTCGTCGAGCGCCTCCCGCCTGCGGGCGGTGACGACGACCTTCGCGCCGTCGGCGACCAGCCGCTCGGCGATGGCCAGGCCGATCCCCCGGCTGGCTCCGGTGACAATCGCGGTCTGCCCTGAGAACCTCGTGGTCATCACTTGGCCCTTCCGTTCAGCTCAGCCGCTCGATGACCATCGCCATGCCCTGGCCGCCGCCGACGCACATGGTCTCCAGCCCGAACTGCTTGTCGTGGTACCGCAGAGAGTTGATCAGCGTGCTGGTGATCCGGGCCCCGGTCATGCCGAACGGGTGGCCGACCGCGATCGCGCCGCCGTTCACGTTCAGCCTGTCCTCGTCGATGCCGAGCTCACGGGCCGACGCGATCACCTGGGCGGCGAAGGCCTCGTTGATCTCGACCAGGTCGATGTCGTCGATGGTGAGACCGGCCCGGGCCAGCGCCTGCCTCGAGGCCTCGACCGGGCCGAGCCCCATGATCTCCGGCGAGAGACCGGTGACGCCGGTGGAGACGATCCGGGCCAGCGGCGTGACGCCCAGCGACCTCGCCTTCGCGTCAGACATGATCACCACCGCGGCGGCGCCGTCGTTGAGCGGGCAGCAGTTGCCGACCGTGACCGTCGCCACCGGTGACGAGGTGCCGGCCGTTCGGACTGAACGCGAGGGATTCGGCGCGACCGTCGTGAGCGCTCAGCCGATGACGGACCCGCCCCTCCACGGTATTTCCACATTGCTGGACACAAATCCGGTTAATACGACGGCGGTCACCTGGTGGTGGGCTCGAGTTCGCCCGAGGTCCGGATGTCCTCGGAGGTCTCCTCAGAGATCCGGGTGTCCTCCGAGATGCGGGAAGTCCGGGCGGCCCGGGAGGCCGAGAGGCCGTGGTTCGCGAGGAGGGCGGCGACACCGGCCGCGGCGAGCGTTACCGCACTGCGGTCTCCACCTGGTTACGTCCACTGTGTTTCGCCCGGTACAACGCGGTGTCCGCGGCCTTGACAAAGGCGACCATGCCGTCGCCTGTTGCCGCGTAGGAGGCCGCGGCGGCGGGGACTGTCGCGGTGACGCCGATGCTGACGGTGATGATGCGCTCGGCCGTCAGCGGGTGCGGTTCGGCCAGGTCCTCGACGGCACGGCACAGATGCCGGGCGACCTGGGCACCGGTGGCCAGGTCGGTGTCGGGCATCACGACGGTGAACTCCTCTCCCCCGTAGCGGGCGGCGAGCAGGGTGTCGCCGATGTCCCCGGCGAGGCATGCGGCGACCCGCCGCAGGCACCGGTCACCGGCGGCGTGCCCGAAGTGGTCGTTGTAGAGCTTGAAGTGGTCGATGTCGACCATGGCGAGCGCAATCGGCCCGGCGTGCTGTCGGGCCCGTTCCCACTCGACGGCCAGTACCTCCTCAAGACGCCGCCGGTTGGCCAGCCCGGTGAGCGGGTCGGTGATCGAAAGCTGTTCGAGCTGGTGGTTCGCCGCGGCAAGCTGCCTGTTCGTGGCGGCCAGCTGCCTGGTTCGCTCGGCGACCTTGCGTTCCAGCGACGCGTAGATCAGGGCGTTGTCGAGCGAGACCGCGAGCTGCCCCGTGATGATCATCATGCCTTCGAGGCGTTCGGTGGAGAACGCGCCGCGGATCATCCGGTTCTCCAGCAGGAGCATCGCCCGCAGGCTGCCCCGGGTCATGACGGGGACGGCGAGCAGCGAGCAGCGGTTGAGTCCGGCGAAGTAGGGGTCGCGGTGAAAGCGGTCGTCCCGGGTGGCGTTGGCGACGACGACGGGTTCGTGGGTGCGGGTGGCGTAGCGGATGACCGAGACCGGGAGCAGGCGCCGCCGGCCGGCTTCCTGGAGCGAGACGGTGCCGCCGGCTCCGGTGAGTACCAGCCATCGGTCCTGCTCCTTTTCTCGCAGCAGGAGGTGGACGCTGGTGGCGCCGGTCATCTCGGAGAGTATTCCCACCACTTTCGCCTGCAGGCCGTCCACGCTGGTCTCGGAGCTGAGCGCCTGGGATGCGGCGACCACGGCGAGCAGGTCGACAGTGCCGGTCGCCACGGTCGAGCGGCGCCCGGACTGCTCCGCCTGCGGGAGGACGATCGGCCCCGCGGGCGCGGCCATGGCGGCGGTCCGCAGCGCCGGGTAGGCCCAGTCGAGTTGGCTGACCTTCGCCGTCGCGCCCCATTCCAGGTACTGGCCCCGGGCGGCCCGCAGGAACGCGAGGCCGGCCGCCTCCATGCTGTGTGACAGGTAGAAGCGTGCGGCGCGTTCCAGAGTGAACGCCCGGTGCCATGGGCGCATCCGGGCTGACGCCTCGCGCAGCGCCACGTCGAACGTGTACGCCGCCTCGTGGAAGTCCCCGACGGCCCACGCCCGTTCCGCCTCCACCAGGCGCAGCAGATGCAGGAAGTTGCTCGGTGCGTCTGCCGCGCGCGCGGCCAGCCACTCGATCAGTTCGTCGAGCTCGTCCAGCACGGCGTCGCGCTGATCCGCTCCGGCGGCCCGCGCTTGTGCCGCCAGCGTCATCGCGAGCAGCACCCGCGCCACCGCCATGGGATAGTTCGTCCCGATCGCGGCCCCGCAGGGCATCACGGCCGCGGCATGCCGCGCCGCATCGGCCGGTTGGTCGAGAACCGTCGTGGCGAGAGCCCGGGCCACATGCTGGTTGGCGAGGGAGAACGGGTCGGCCGCCAGCAGGCTCAGCTCGGCCGCGTCGCCACCGGCCAGCTCGACGGGTTCCCGTAGTGCCCGCACCATCCGAAGGTAGGACCGGAAGGTTGCTTCGGCGTGCCCGTTTCCGGTGCGCAGGGCGAAGGCGAGTGCCTCCTCGACCGCCGTGGCGAAGACGTCGAGCGACGGAGCGCAGTCCAACAGGTCGCACACCAGTGCGTAGTGGGTCCAGCACGCGTTCTGCAGGTCGCCGCCCAGCAGAAGGCCCTCCAGCGCACGACGGCCGTCGGGGAGGTTGTCCTCCAGAGGCTCGAACCAGTGGCCACAGGTGCTCACGTAGATGAAGAGTGCCTGCCACACGTCAGGCTCATAGCTGCGAGCCCGCGCAACCGCGAGGATCCGTCGCAGGACGCGTGGCCCGGTGTGGTAGTCACCCCTGCGCACAATGGTCACGATCGGGATGTGGCTGGCCGGGCCCACCAGGGCACGATCCGGGCCGTGGCGTTCCCACATCTGCAGAGTCCTGATGGCCAGCCAGGCCATCACCGTGTGGTCGCAGAAGAACGCCGCGACCATGACCCGGTTGACGAGCCTGATGGTGCTGAGGCGGGACTGGTCGGTGATCTCCGGC
Organism: Frankia sp. Hr75.2; assembly: GCF_949319125.1. Lineage (NCBI taxonomy): Bacteria > Bacillati > Actinomycetota > Actinomycetes > Frankiales > Frankiaceae > Frankia > Frankia sp. Hr75.2. Next base: position 22,935 of record NZ_CASGGV010000326.1, read on the forward strand.
TTGCGCAGATCATCCGACTCGCCGGTGGTGTCGATCCACCGACGAAGTTCGTCGAGTCCGCGGTCGATCTCCTCGTCGAGCGCGTTCTCCTCCGGAACCGACATGCCGAGACGCCGCAGCTGGCCGAGGCCGAGCCGCATCGCCTCGCCGGCGCGGCCCCGGTTGGTGAGACTGATGACCTGAACCATCGTGGCGGACGTGAGCTGGGTCGGCCGGGTGCACAACCGGTCGATGGTCCGGTAGGTGTCGTCCGCGTCGTCCAGCCGGCCGAGGCAGTACAGAGCGGCATGCCGGTCGGTGTGGACGGCGATCAACATGTCGGTGTCGGTCGGGTCGACAAGCCTGACCGCTGCGCTCAGCAACCTCTCCACCAGCGGATAGTTACTCAGTACTCTCGCTTCTTCGGTGGCGCGACGAAAGAGCGCGACCACGCTGCGCCGTTCGCCGGTGCTGCGCACCATGTCCACGACGTGCAGGTACTGCTCGGCAGCCACGGCGAAGAACTCCGGCCGGTCGGCCAGCCGCCGCGCCAGCCGCAGCCGGCGTGCGCGCTGCTCCCCCGCCGGGCTGCCATCCAACACGGTCTCGCGCGTCCGGTCGTGGTTGAACCGGACACCGGGTCGCCCGTCGCACTGCAGCACCAGCAGGCCGTCGCTGAAGGCGGGCGCGAGCCGCCGCTCGACCTCGCCCTGCGGCAGGCCTGTCGCGGCCGCGAGAAGATCAAGATCTACCTGGCCCGCCAGGCTCGCCATCACCGCCAGCAGCTCGGCGCTCTCGGACGGCAGCGCGGACATCCGGGCGGCCAGGAGCGCGGTCACCTCCACCCGGTCGAGCCGGCGGCGCAGCACCTTCCCGTCCCATCGCCAGCCTCCCGCGCCCGGTGTCAGGACGCCCTCGCGCCGCAGCGAGTTGAGCAGCTCCACGACGTCGTACGGATTGCCGCCGGTGGAGGGCGTGATCGCCCGCGCCAGCCGGGCGGCGGGCTCCGGAGCCAGATGAAGCATGTCGGCGACCATGGCCGCCTGTCCCACGGGCGACAGGCTGCCCAGGCGCAGCTGGTGCGGGCCGTCCGTCTGGTCAGGCCAGCGGGCCAGCATCGGGGCCAGCGGATGCGCGGCGTCGACGTCACCCTCGCGGTAGGCGGCGACCAGCAACAGCCCGGCGATCTGCTCCTCGCCGGTGAAGACCAGATCGACGAAGCCCAGGGGAGTGCGCCCGGCCCACTGCAGATCGTCGACGAAGAACACCACCGGCCGCGACGGGGAGACCACCGCGCGCAGCACCTCGACCGGTGTGCGCGACAGCCGCGCCTGGGCGGTCATCGGATCGCCCGGCTCCGGCGGAACCTTCAGCAGCGCTGCCAGCTCCGGCACGGTGGCCGTCACCAGGCCGGCGTTGGGGCCCAGGCCCTGCAGCATCCGCTCCCGCACCTCGGCCAGGTAGTCCTCGGGCTCGGCCAGCAACAGCCGGCCCAACGCCCGCAGCCCCTGTCGGACTCCGTCATACTCCTGGTCGCGGCGGTACTGGTCGAACTTGCCCGCGACGAACCAGCCGTCGACGCCAGCCGCGATCGGCCGCAGCGCGTTGACCAGGGATGTCTTACCCACACCCGGCGCGCCCGCGACGAGGACCCCGCGGGATTTCCCGGTGACGGCCTCGGCGAACGCCGCGTCAAGCTGGTCGATGTCCCGGTCCCGCCCGCACAGCCGGGAGGGCGCCAGTGGCTGTGTCGGGAGATCGTGCTCGCCGGGGCGCACCGCCACCACGCCGCGGCGCACCAGCGCGAGGTCGTGCGCCAGCCCCTCGGCGGTCTGGTAGCGATCATCAGGCTCCTTCTCCAGCAGATGCATGATGATCTCGGACAGTGCGGGGGGCACGGACGGCTCGACCGCCCCTGGCGGGTCCGGAACCCGAGCTAGATGATCATGAATGATCCTGATCGGGTCCTCCGTGCCGAACGGCGGCGCGCCGGTGGCCAGCTCGTACAGGCTGGCTCCCAGCGCGTACAGGTCGGCCCGCTGGTCGACCGGACGACCGGTCCGTCCGGTCTGCTCCGGTGCCAGGTACGGCACGGTCCCGACCGCGGCCCCGTGATGGGCGAACTCCGGCTGGACCACCGAGAAGGTCGTGGCGAGCGCGAAGTCGATCAGGTACGGCGCCCCGCTGTCCTCGCTCACCACGATGTTCGCCGGGCAGAGGTCCCGGTGCACCACCCCCCGGTGGTGCATCCCCGCGACCGCGTGCGCCAGCGACACGGCAAGATCGATCAGCTCGACCGGCTCCAGCGGGGTCTCCCGCCGGGACAGCGCCGTGCCGCCGACATCGGCCAGCAGGATCGATCCCGCGCACTGCGCCGCCCCGGCGGCCAGGTGCACGACGCCCTCGACTCCCGCCAGCCGTTCGAGGATTTCGACCTCATGGCGCACCCGGCGCTGCGCGTCCGGGCCCAGCGGCTCCTTCCGGATCACACAACCGCTCGGCAGCACCAGCCGGCCGATCCGGGTCTGATCCGTCGCGTGCAGCACCACTTGTGACGCCGCTGCCATCGGAGGATCCCGGCCTGGGGTCATCTGTCTGGCCACCATGCCCGCACCCCCGCGCCACGCCACAAACAGTTCACTTCCCTAGCCTGCCCGCAATCATGGGCGAAGCAACGAGCCGCTGGCCCACGGCCCGCGCCGGTACCGCCGCCGCCGCCGCCGAGGGCCGACCCGCTGGTAGATGTCCGCGACGCGAGCACAGCGATCACGACGGCGAGCGCCACGTCAGATCGTGGCCGGGCAGGCCGCGTCAGCCGGGCAGGAGCAGCGACGCGAGGGTGTGCTCGACCCAGTGGGCGAAGGCACGGTCGTCGAGGCGGCGTTCCTCCAGCAGGAGCCAGGTGGTGTACCAGTTGAGAGTCGACCAGACGTCGCGGGCGGCGGTGTCGACGGTCAGCCCGGGCCGCAGCGGCCCCCGGGCCGCCACCGCGGCGACGAACGTCCGCATGTCGGCGCAGCGCCGTTCCTCCTGCTCCCGCCAACGCTTCCCGAGAGCCTCGTCGACCACGCTGGCCTGCATGAACGCCCGGCTGATCGCCGCCACACGGCGGGCCGGGCCGATACTCATCAGTCCGAACAGGCGTAGTTGTTCACGCTGGTCGGGCGCGTCCAGCGCCGCCCGGAAGCCGGTCTGCTCGGCGAGGGGAAGGTCCGCGCGGTCGGCGTCCCCTCCCCCGGTCACCGCGCGTTCCAACGCCAGCTCCAGCAGGCGTGCCTTGCCCGCCAGTGCGTAGACCGACTCGACCGCGACGCCGGCCTCAGCCGCGATGGCGCGCATCGTGGTCCCGGCGTAGCCGCGCTCGCCGAAGAGCACGACCGCGGCGTCCAGGATCGCCGCGCGGGTGGCCTGGGCCTGGGCGGCCCGCAGCGGCGAGTGGTAGGCGCGGGTCGCCTTGCCGACCAATTTAACTCCAGCCCTACTGGGTCCAATACTGTCACGCTGCATCGATCATAGGGAAGGGAGCACCTCCGATGGCCAGCGCCACCGCCTACCTGCTGATTCACGAGGGCATCCGCGCGGAGACGCGCCGCCTGGCCGACTTCGCCGCGCAGCTGGCCGCCGGCCGCCGCTACGCCGGACCGGCCCAGCTCACCGCGCTGCGGACGCACCTCGACGAGGTCGTCAACGTGATCCATCACCACCATGTCGGCGAGGACACGCACCTGTGGCCGCTGCTGCGACGGTTCGCCGACCCCTTCGACCGCGTGGACGGGCTCGACGTCCTGGACGGGCTCGCCGGTGACCACGACGCACTGGACCCGCTGATGGAACGGGTCCGCACGGCACTCGCCCGGCTGGCAGCGACCGCCACCACCGGCGCGTCGGACGACACCTCCGACCGGGCCACAGCTGGGGGCCCGGCTGAGGGCTCGGCCGGTGCCGCCGCCGAGTTCGCCGCGGCCGCGACTGCGCTGTTCACCCTGATGGACGAGCACCTTGCCGTCGAGGAGTCCGTCGTCGTGCCGATCCTGCGCGAGCGGGTACCGGACGACGAACTGGCCGCCATGGAGAAGCGGATGCAGCGCGGGAGCAGGATCCGGCTCGGCTTCGCACTGCCGTGGCTCGACGCGGCCGGCCCGACCCGGATGGCCGAGACCGCCGCCCAGCTCGGGCCGGTGTTCCCAGTGCTGCTCGCCCTCACCCGCCGTGGCTACCACCGCCGTGTCCGCGCCGCCTACGGCGTCACCGCCGCGAGCCCAGGACCGGTCACCCTGCGAGGACAGGCCGAGATCGTCATCGAGGCCACCCCGGAGCAGGTGTACGAGGCGATCGCGGACGTCATCCGGATGGCGCGCCACAGCCCGGAGTGCTACCGCTGCGCGTGGCTCGACGGCGCGGCCGCGCCGCTGCCGGGCGCCCGCTTCCGCGGCTGGAACCGTTTCCGGGGCGCCCGCTGGAGCCGGGAGTGCGAGATCGTCACCGCCGAGCCCGGCGTGGCTTTCGCGTACCGCACCGTGCGCACCGGCACCAGGCCGGACAGCACGCTGTGGCGCTTCGAGCTGACCCCGACCGCTGCCGGCACCCGGCTCCGCCAGACGTTCGAGCTCTCCGGCGCGGCGCCCGTCATGGTGTTCGAGCGGCTGAGCGGCCGCACCACCAGCACTCCGAAGGCGATGGCGCGCACGCTCGCCCGGCTGCGGGACGACCTCCGCACCAGGTCGGACCGTGTGGGCGGGCCCGACATTACCGCCGGATCGGACACCGCCCGCGGATCCGAGACCCGCAGCCGCCTCGGCGAGGATCTGGTCAGCGCGCGAAGCAGCCGGTGAAGCAGCGCGGCATCGGGCACGCGATCGCCGCCCACCTGTCGACCGAAGGCTGCCGAGTGGGGATCTGCGGACGCGATCCCGACACGCTCGCGGAGGTGACCTTCAGCACCCGCAGCCTCACCGGCGGATGCTCGACGAGGGGCGGGAGATCCGGGTGTCCCGGCTCCGAGGCGGCCACCACGCCCCCGCGTGGGGCTCGGGCGCTACCCACGCTATCATTAACGCTAACTTAGCTTAACAATTTTACTACATCACCATCTGCAGGGAGAGCGGTACTCTACGAATCTGACGCCAATCAGAGCACCAGCTACTCTATTCACACCTAGCTGACGATTTGGAGCGTGCGTGAGCGGCTTGAGAAGCTCGACTGCGCAGGTCGGCATGATCGTGCGCGCCCCGAAGACCGCTGAGATCATCGCAACTCACCTGCGAGGTCAGGTGGTGCGGGGCGAGTTGCGGACCGGGCAGACCCTGCCACCCGAGACCCAGCTGATGGAGCAGTTCGGTGTGTCGCGGCCAACCTTGCGCGAGGCGTTCCGCATCCTCGAGGCCGAGTCGCTCATCAGTGTCCGCCGGGGCAGCCGCGGCGGGGCGCAGGTGACCACGCCGGACCTCTCGGTCGCCGCCCGAGCCGTCGGGCTGCAGCTGCAGATCCAGGGGACGACGATCGACGACGTCTACCAGGCCCGGATGGTCTCCGAGCCGGCCTGTGCGCGGCTGCTCGCGCAGCGGCGCGAGGACCAGGACATCGCCGATCTGACCGAGGTGGTCGAGGCGCTGAAGGCCGAGGTCGCCAAGCACGGGACGTTCGTGCCGGACCCCGACGTCTGGTCGTCGCTGACCTACCGCTTCCACGAACTGATCCTGCAGCGCTCGGGCAACAGAACCCTGGCGGTCCAGGGCGCGGTCCTGCAGGACATCGTGGCGACGCACATCCGCACGCGGGTCCAGCGCTACGACGAGAACGACACGCCGGAGCGCTTCCAGCGGGTGATCCGCTCGTACGAGAGGTTCATCAGCCTGATCCGGAACCGGAACGCCGACATGGCGGAGCGGCACTGGCGCTCGCACATGGAGGCCGCGGCCCAGTACCTGCTCAAGGACGACCTCAGGAACAAGTCCGTCGTCGAGCTGTTCTCCTGACCCGGCCGGCGCGCCGGCCGCCGGACCCGTTTCGGACGGACGTTCAGGCGGGTTTCGCCGGCGGCCGGCGGACGGGATGGTTCAGCGAGGGGCCATCCGGATGGCCCCGTCCAGCCGGACGGTCTCGCCGTTCACATACGGGTTCTCGAGCAGGCTGATCGCCATGTGGGCGTAGTCCTCGGGTGAGCCGAGCCGACTGGGATGGGGCACGGTGCGCTCGAGCGCCTCGCGGATGTCCGGGCGCAGCCGGGCCAGCATCGGGGTGTCGAAGACGCCGGGCGCGATCGTGTTGACGCGGATCTGCCGGCTGGCCAGGTCGCGCGCGGCCACGAGCGTGATCCCGTGCACACCCGCCTTCGACGCGGTGTAGGACGTCTGCCCGATCTGGCCGTCGAACGCGGCGACCGAGGCCGTCAGCACGACGGCGCCACGCTCGCCGTCGACGAGCTCGCCCGCGGCGATCCGCGCGGCCGCCAGGCGCAGCACGTTGTAGGTGCCGATCAGGTTCACCCGCACGACCTCGGCGAAGGTGTCCAGGGCACCCGGCCGGTCGTCCCGGTCGAGGATGCGGACACGGTCTCCGCCGCGGCCGGCGCAGTGCACGACAGCGCGCAGCGTGCCGTGCGCCTGCTGGGCCATGTCCAGGGCGTGGTTCACCGAGGCCTCGTCGGCGACGTCGGTCTCGATGTACACGGCCCGGTCACCGAGCGCGGCGAGGACATCCTCTCCCGGCGGGTTGAGATCGGCGATCGCGACCTCCGCTCCCGCGGCGGCCAGGCGTCACGCGGTCGCGAGGCCCAGGCCGGACGAGCCGCCGGTGACGAATGCCGGGACGGACTTCAGGTTCATGACGCTCCTCGGGGCGACGGGCGGGAGAAACCGTCGATGCCGCGGCCCGGGTCTGGCCCGGCGTCAGGCATCGATCAGCTCGATGACGGTCGCGTTGGCCATGCCACCGGCCTCGCACATGGTCTGCAGGCCGTAGCGGATGCCGTGGTCGCGCATGTGATGGATCATCCGGGTCATCAGGATCGCGCCCGAGGCACCGAGCGGGTGGCCGACCGCGATCGCGCCGCCGAGCGGGTTCAGCCGGGCGTGGTCGGCGCCCGTCTCGATCTCCCAGGCGAGCGGGACGCTCGCGAACGCCTCGTTCACCTCGTACACGCCGATGTCGGCGATCGTGAGCCCCGCCCGCTTCAGGACCTTCTCCGTCGCGGGGATCGGAGCGGTCAACATGATCACCGGATCGTCACCGGCGACCGTACCGGCGTGGAAGCGCGCGAGCGGTCGCAGGCCCAGCTCGGCCGCCCGTTCGCTGGTCGTGATCAGTAGTGCCGCGCTGCCGTCGGAGATCTGGGAACTGTTGCCCGCGTGGATCACCCCGTCCTCGCGGAACGCGGGCTTCAGCGCACCGAGCTTCTCGAGCGTCGTCTCCCGCCGCACCCCCTCGTCGGCGGTGAGGACGCCGTCCGGTCCCTCGACAGGGACGAGCTGCGCGTCGAACGCGCCCGAGTCGGCGGCCGCCATCGCGCGGTGGTGCGACTCCAGGGCGAACTCGTCGAGCCGGGTCCGGGACAGGCCCCACCGGTGCGCGATCTCCTCGGCGCCGAGACCCTGGCTGAAGCTGTCCCGCTGGTAGCGCGCGCGCACCCGGGGGCCGAACGGCTCGCCGACGGCCCGGGCCGAGCCCAGCGGCACCCGGCTCATCGACTCGACGCCGCCGGCGACGACGAGGTCGTACTGGCCCGCCATCACCCCGGCCGCGGCGAAGTGGAGCGCCTGCTGACTCGAGCCGCAGGCCCGGTCCAGCGTCACGCCGGGAATGCCTTCCGGCCAGCCGGCGGCCAGCACGGCCAGGCGGGCGACGTTCGTCGACTGATCACCGATCTGGGTGACGCACCCGAAGATGACGTCGTCGACGAGCTCGGGTGCGACCTGTGCGCGCTCGGTGAGCGTCCGGAGCACGTCCGAGGCCAGATCGACCGGGTGAACGCCTCGCAGCGTGCCGTTGCGCCGACCGATCGGCGTCCGTACCGCTTCGACGATGACGGCGTCCCGCACGGCAACCCCCTTCATCGAGTTCACTACCTTGAACATAATTCTGCTGAGAGAACAAGCTAGGAGGCGACTCTCCGCCTGTCAACGTGGCCGCCCTCGAGGCCCGCACCGCCACCACAAGATCGCCGAGGGCGGCCGAGCGACGGCGGACGCTCGCCGGCAACCGACCTATCAGTTATCTTATTGCACCTATAGTGCACGGTGAACGGATTGGACCGCCTCGGTCATGGCGCGGTACCGCCCGCTCGCCACGGAATCGACCATCCGGAAAGGCCCGCATGAGCACGCATGACTCGGCGTCGTCCGTCGGAGACAGCGCCCGCAGCCTGATCGCCCGGCGGATCTTCGGCGTGCTGGCGCTCGACCCCGCCGCGACCGCGCTGACCTTCGGTGACCGCACCTTTCCCTGGTCCTACTACGCCGACGCCATCACCGATCTGGACGCGCTGCTGGCCGAGTACCCGCGGGCCCGGCAGATCGGGATCGTGCTGCGCAACCGTCCCGGCCAGCTGTGCTCCGTGATCGCCACCATCGCCACCGGCCGGACGGTCGTGACGTTGAGCCCGCATCTCGGGGACACCGGCCTGGCCGAGGACATCGTCGATCTGGCACCCGACGTGGTGGTCGCCGACAAGGAGGACTGGACCCGCGCCGCGATGGTCGAGGCCACGGCGGCTGTCGGCGCGATCGCGCTGTGCACCGGCCCCGGCCGGGCGTTCGTCCGGCACCCGATGCCGGCCCCGTCGTCCCCCGCGTACAAGCCCGCCGCCGACGTCGCCGTCCTCATGATGACCAGCGGCACCACCGGCCGGCCCAAGCGCGTCGAGCTCACCTACCAGCGGATGGCCGCGGCGTTCCGCGCCGCGGGAACCCCCGTCGACGAGGGCCGGGAGCTTCGCCTGCACCGGCGGACCGCCATCCTCTGGGCTTCGCTCGCCCACATCAGCGGCCTCTACTTCGCGATCGCCCACGCGATGGAGGGCAGGAGCATCGCCCTGCTCGAGAAGTTCGAGGTCCAGGCCTGGGCCGAGCTCGTCCGCCGCCACCGGCCGGGCTATGTCCGCCTCGCCCCGACCGCGATGCGCATGGTGCTCAACGCCGACCTGCCTCGGGACGTCTTCGAGAACGTCTTCGCCGTCGGTTCGGGGACCGCGCCCCTGCCCGCCGAACTCGCCGACGCCTTCGAAGACCGCTACGGGGTCCCGGTCCTCGGCACCTACGGCGCCACCGAGTTCGCCGGCGCGATCGCCGGCTGGACCATCGACGACAAGCGGGAATGGGGCACTCGCAAGCGAGGCAGCGTCGGGCGCGCGTACGACGGCATCGACCTGCGGGTGGTGGATCGCGACAGCGCGACGGTTCTCGCGCCGGGCGCGGTCGGGCTGCTCGAGGCGCGCGGGGGACAGCTGTCCGACGACGGTGGTGCCTGGATCCGCACCACCGACCTGGCCTCGATCGACGACGACGGCTTCCTGTTCATCCACGGCCGGGCCGACGACGCGATCAGCCGCGGCGGCTTCAAGATCCCACCGAGCGTGATCGAGGAGGCCCTGGCCCAGCATCCGGCGGTCGACGAGGCATCGGCAGTGGGGATCGCCGACCCGCGGCTGGGCGAGGTCCCGGTGGTCGCGGTCACGCTGAGCGCGCCCGCGACGGAGGCGGAGCTGATGGAGTTCCTCTCGGCCCGGTTGACGCGCTACCAGCGGCCGGTCGACCTCGCGATCGTCGACGCGCTGCCGCGTACCCCGTCGCTGAAGGTGAGCCGCGCCCTCGTCCGGGAACAGATCTTCGCCCGCCGGCCCACCGCGACCTGACACACGCGCCGGGGACACCACGGCGGCCGCGACGACGCCGCGCACCTCGACGGGCTCGACGGGCGCGGGAGCTCGAGGACTCGACCGACGCGACGGGAGAAGAGGAGAACGGGTATGACCACACAGCAGACCTCGACCTACGGCGTCCTCACCGACGAGGCGTTCGAACGGGCGCGGCGACGGACCGGGGTTCCGCAGCGCCTGCGCCCGCCGCACATCACCGAGGTGCACGTCGACGCCACCCGCCATTTCGCCTACGGCTACGGCGACGACAACCTGCTCTACTGCGAGCGCGACTACGGCCGCACCACCCGCTGGGGCGGGCTGATCGCTCCCCCGAACTTCCTCTACTGCATGGGCGAGAACGCCGCACCGGACCCGACGCCGGAGCAGAAGCAGCTACTGAAGGGCGACCCCTTCGCCGGCCTGGGCTCGTACCAGGCGGCCATGGAGTTCGAGTACTACCGGCCGCTGCGGGCCGGCGACCGGTGCCGGATGATCCGGGCGCAGGTCGGCGTCCAGGACAAGCGGAGCAGCTTCGGGGGCCGGTCGGCGCACGTGACCAACGACTTCCTGTTCGCCAACGGCGCGGGTGAGATCGTGGCCGTCCAGCGGGGCACCTGGATCAACGCCGAACGCCACACCAGCCGGCAGCGGTCGTCGGCCAAGCCGCCGGTCGACTTCTCGCCCTACTCCGACTCCCAGCTCGCCGAGATCGACGCGGCCTACGACCGCGAGACCCGTCGCGGCGCCGTGACCCGCTATTTCGAGGACGTCGAGATCGGCGAGGAGATCCAGCCGCGGGTCAAGGGCCCGCTCGTCGTCACCGACATCGTCGTCTGGCACGTCGGCTGGGGCATGCAGCTCACCCCGCCCGGCGCGTACGGGATCTCACGCAGGATCCGCAGGAAGGCGCCGGGGCTGTACCCGCCGAACTCCCGCAACATCCCCGACACCGTGCAGCGCCTGCACTGGGAGCCCGAGCGCGCCGCCGAGCTCGGGCTGCCGATGAGCTACGACTACGGCGCCATGCGGGAGACCTGGCTGACCCACGCGCTGACCGACTGGATGGGCGACGACGGCTGGCTGTTCCGGCTGCGCTGCGAGCACCGCCGGTTCAACTACGTCGGCGACACCACCTGGGTGCGTGGGCGGGTCGTCGACAAGGTGCAGGTGGACGGCCGCAACGAGGTGCACCTCGAGCTGAGCTGCCAGAACCAGCGCGGTGAGACGACGACCCCCGGGACGGCCGTCGTGCTGCTGCCGACCCGCGAGGCCCCGGTCACGCTCCCCGCACCTCCGGCCGACACGCTCGACGAACTCCTCAAGGTCGAGATCGCCCGGCTCGCGTGAGCGACCGGATCCCTCCCGTGGGTTTCCTCCGCCAGAGTTCCTTGCCAACCACCGCAAATAATTAGATTATTGGTCTATATCATGCGGATCGCCGCCGGCCGTCACGGTCCGCGGGTCCAGCGACGAGGAGGGCGACTGCCCAGTGGACTTCGAACTCACCGAGGAGCAGGCGATGCTCCGCGAGGTGTCTCGAACGATGCTGTCCACCCACTGCCCTCCCGCCCGCGTGCGCTCGCTCGTCGGCTCCGGCGGCGACATCGACGACAAACTGTGGCAGCACGGCGTGGAACTCGGGTGGACCGGCCTCGCGGCGCCCGAGCAGCTGGGCGGCTCCGCCCAGGGGCTGGTCGAGCTGAGCCTGGTCGCCGAGGAGATCGGCCGCGTGGTCGCCCCCGGCCCGGTCGTCGAGACCGCGCTGGTGGCGCTCGCCGCGGCCCGGTCCGGACACCCCGAGCTCGGCCCGGTGGCGGCCGCGCTGGCCAACGGCCAGGCGCGGGCCAGCCTCGCCCACCACGGCACGGTGCGCGCGGCACGCGACGGCGACGCGCTGGTTCTCGACGGCCATGTGACGGCGGTCCAGGCCGCCGCGGCCGTCGACTGGCTGCTCGTGACCGCCTCGACGGACGACGGTCCCGCCACCGTCCTGGTGCCGACGCCGCCCGGCGGCACCCGCCGCCGCCGCACGCTCGACGAGACGCGCGGCTGGTACGACGTGGCTCTCACCGGCATCCGGGTACCCGCGACCCACGTCGCCGCGAGCGGGCCCGCGCAGGTGCGGTGGCTGGTGGCCGCGGCAGGCGTCCTCACCGCCGCGGACGCCCTCGGCGCCGGGGAACGGCTGCTCGAGATGACCGTCGAGCACGTTCTGGTGCGCGAGCAGTTCGGCCGGCCACTCGGCAGCTTCCAGTCGGTCAAGCACAAGGTCACGGACATGCTCACGCTCGTCAAGGGCGCCCGCGCCGCGACCTACTACGCCGCGATGACGCTGGACGCCGGGGCCGACGACAGCGATCTGGCAGCGAGCGCGGCCAAGGCGTTCACCGCCGAGGGGATGAGCGCACTCGCCGGCGAGGCGCTCCAGGCGCACGGCGGCATCGGCTTCACCTGGGAGCACGACCTGCACCTGTACCTGCGCCGGGTGAAGGTCGACGAGGTGTTGTTCGGCGCACCCGCCGAGCACTACGAACGGGTGGTCGCGCTGCTGGCGCAGGCCCGCGGCGTCGAGGTCGGATCCGCCCACGACCGGCGGCCGGGCGACGACCGGGCCCACCTCGACACCTGAATCCGAATTCCAGGGCCTCTACATTCCGGGGCCTCGATATCGACGGCCTCGACCGACCGCGGAGCGACGCATGTGGGATTTCTCGACCGAGCCTGAGTTCCAGGAGAAGCTGGACTGGATGGCACGATTCGTCCGCGAGGAGTGCGAACCCCTCGACCTGCTCTTCCCGCACGGGGGCGATCCGTACGACGTCCACAACAAGGCGTCGCGAGCCATCCTGAAGCCGCTGCAGGCGCAGGTCCGCGAGCAGGGGTTGTGGGCCTGTCACCTGGGACCGGAGCTGGGCGGCCACGGCTTCGGCCAGATGAAGCTCGCGCTGATGAACGAGATCCTCGGCCGCTCCTACTGGGCGCCCACCGTCTTCGGCACGGCGGCTCCCGACACCGGCAACGCCGAGATCCTCGCGATGTTCGGCACCCCGGAGCAGAAGCAGCGCTACCTGCAGCCGCTGCTCGACGGCGAGATCGTCTCGTGCTTCTCGATGACCGAGCCGCAGGGCGGCGCCGACCCGAAGGA
>NZ_CASGGV010000327.1:0-35614 GCF_949319125.1 Frankia sp. Hr75.2
CCCCTGGTCTCGGTAATCTGGCAGCCATGGCGCTCCTGGTCGCGAAGTTCGGCGGGTCCTCGGTCGCGGACGCGGATCGCATCAAGCGGGTGGCCGACCGGATCGTCCAGACCCGCCGGGCCGGGAACGACGTGGTTGTCGTGGTGAGCGCGATGGGCGACACCACCGACGATCTGCTCGATCTGGCCGAGCAGGTGAGCCCGCTGCCGCCCGCGCGGGAGTTGGACATGCTGCTCACCGCCGGCGAGCGGATCTCCATGGCGCTGCTCGCGATGGCGATCACCAAGCTGGGCGCGGAGGCGCGTTCCTTCACCGGCTCGCAGGCCGGCGTGATCACCGACTCGGTGCACGGCCGGGCCCGGATCATCGACGTCACCCCGGGCCGCATCCGCACCGCGCTGGACGAGGGCGCGATCGCGATCGTCGCCGGCTTCCAGGGTGTCAGTCAGGACACGAAGGACATCACCACGCTGGGGCGCGGCGGTTCCGACACGACCGCCGTGGCGCTCGCCGCCGCGCTGGGCGCCGACGCCTGCGAGATCTACACCGACGTGGACGGCGTCTTCACCGCCGATCCGCGCATCGTCCCCGACGCACGCCGCATCGAGAAGATCTCCTACGAGGAGATGATGGAGATGGCGGCCTGCGGGGCGAAGGTGCTCATGCTGCGGTGCGTCGAGTACGCCCGCCGTTACTCCGTCCCCGTGCATGTCCGCTCCTCGTTCTCGTCGAAGCCGGGCACATGGGTCACCGAGACTCCGGAGGCACAGCTCGTGGAACAGGCCATCATCCGCGGCGTCGCGCACGACTCGAGCGAGGCGAAGGTGACAGTCAAGGGCTGCCCGGACAAGCCCGGGGTGGCGGCGGCGGTGTTCCGCGCGGTCGCTGACGCGGACGTCAACCTCGACATGATCGTCCAGGTCGGCTCGGTCGCCGGCTCCGGGCGGACGGACATCTCGTTCACCCTGCCGATGACGGACGGCCGGACGGCGCTCGGCGCGCTGGAGAAGGTCCGCGACCAGATCGGCTTCGAGCGGACCCTCTACGACGACCACATCGGCAAGCTGTCCCTGATCGGCGCCGGGATGAAGTCCCACCCCGGGGTGTCCGCCCGGTTCTTCGGCGCCCTCGCCGACTCCGGCGTCAACGTCGAGATCATCTCGACGTCCGAGATCAGGATCTCGGTGGTCGTGCGGGACACCGACCTCCCGGTGGCCGTACGCGCCGTGCACGCCGCCTTCGAGCTGGGCAACCCGGACGAGTCCGCCGTGGTGTACGCGGGAACCGGTCGATGAGCAAGCGGAGTCAGGGCATGGGTGGGACGTCCCGGCGGCCGACGCTGGCCGTGGTCGGCGCGACCGGCGCGGTGGGCACGGTGATGCTCGCGCTGCTGACCGAGCGCCCCGACGTCTGGGGTGAGATCAGACTGGTGGCCTCCGCCCGCTCGGCCGGGCGCACGCTGCGGGTCCGCGACGAGGACGTCACCGTGCGGGCCCTGTCGCCGGAGGTGTTCGACGGCGTCGACATCGCGGTCTTCGACGTGCCGGACGAGATCTCGGCCGAGTGGGCGCCGGTCGCCGCCGCCCGGGGCGCGATCGCGGTGGACAACTCCGGCGCCTTCCGGATGGATCCGGATGTTCCCCTGGTCGTGCCCGAGGTGAACGCCGCGGCGGTGGCGGACCGCCCGCGCGGCATCATCGCGAACCCGAACTGCACCACCCTGTCGATGATCGTCGCAGTCGGCGCGCTGCACCGGGCCTTCGGCCTCGAGTCGCTCTTCGCGACGTCCTACCAGGCCGCGAGCGGGGCCGGCCAGTTCGGCATCGACACCCTCTACGCGCAGCTCGCCCTGGTCGGGGGCACCAGCGAGCTGGGGCAGAACGCCGGCGACGTGCGCAAGGCCGTCGGTGAGGAGGGCCTCGGCCCGTTCCCCGCGCCGCTGGCGCTGAACGTGGTGCCCTGGGCCGGCTCGCTCAGGGACGGCGGCTGGTCGTCGGAGGAACTCAAGATCCGCAACGAGTCACGGAAGATCCTCGGCATGCCCGGGCTGCGCGTCTCGGCGACCTGTGTGCGCGTGCCCGTGGTCACGACGCACGCGGTGGCGGTGCACGCCCGGTTCGTGCGGCCGGTCACGGCCGAGCAGGCGCGGGACGTCCTGGCGTCAGCGCCGGGCGTGGCCGTGCTCGACGATCCCGCCGCGGGCGAGTTCCCGACGCCGGCGGATGTGGTGGGCACCGACCCGACCTGGGTCGGGCGGATCCGTCAGTCGCCCGACGATCCGCACGAGGTCGCGTTGTTCGTGTGCGGGGACAACCTGCGCAAGGGCGCCGCGCTCAACACGCTGCAGATCGCGGAGCTGCTCGCGGCCGACTGACGCCGAGGGAGATCGATTCGAGACCTGCGTGGACGCGGGTATCGACGCGGGGCGTGAACCTCTCGCAACACTGAGCATCGCGCGACTCTCGCCGCGGCGCGATATTTGCGCCCTCACGCATTCCACGCGGAAGCTTTTACGGATACGAGTAATCCAACAGACGCTTCCCGAAACATCGGCAAAGCTGTCCTCGGACATTGGAACGATCGGCGTCGGCCATTCGTTAAGACCCCGCACGGTTCAGCCGCTGCATGTGACCAGTTCAGAAGCGAACCGGTTCAGAAGCGAAGCATGTTCGTTCCGTGGTCTGTCCGGGTCCAGACGAGGGCGCAGATAAGACGCCCCCGAACAGATCGGAACAGATCCGCAAGACCCGTGGATCCCGCCGAAAAACGGTCAGCCCGCCCGTCGGAGACGTCCGACAGGCGGGCTGACCAAACCTGGTTCTACTGCTACTCGTGGCTCAGACGACGCGGACGGCGTCGGCCTGCGGGCCCTTCTGGCCCTGGGTCACCTGGAACTCGACCCGCTGGCCCTCCTCGAGTGCCTTGTAGCCGTCCATCTGGATTGCGCTGTAGTGGACGAAGACGTCAGACCCGCCGCCGTCCACGGAGATGAAGCCGAAGCCCTTCTCCGAGTTGAACCACTTCACCGTGCCCTGAGCCACGTGCCGTTCTCCCTGCTGGTGCAGTCAGGACCCGCACCGCGCGGGCCCCGGGCCGAACGTGACAGCGATACGATTCGCCGCCGCGTTGTTCCGCCGTGTCTCGGTTGAGGCACGAACTGGCGAACTCTGGCCACGCCTGACGCTACACGCACGCAGCCTCTGACGGGAGACCTCCGGCAGAAGAAGTCCACTTCACGGCTCGACATTACGAACATCGACTTCGTCACGCCCGTGCGCCACGGACCACTCCACCGAAGCCACCGCGCACCCCCAACACCCTCTCCAGATGACCGGAGGAACGCTGTGAGTCCTCACACGAGGGCGCTGCCAGGCAGCGCGGGGCCCTGCCGAGACGGCCCCGCACCCACATCGAGACGTTCGACCGCGACGCCGATCTCGTCCAGGTCGAGGTCGGTCAGGACCACCGCTCCGCCCGCGGGCAGCCAGGCGTCGATCTGGTCCGGGCGCCGGGCCCCGACGATCGCGGCGGTCACCCCGTCGAAGGCCAGCGTCCAGGCGACGGCCACCGCGGCCACCGTCGTGCCGTGCCGGGCCGCTATCGGACGCAGCACATCGACCAGGGCCAGGTTGCGCTCGAGGGCCGGTGGGTTGAACTCCGCCGCCGTCCGCCGCCAGTCGTCCTCGGCGAGCGCGCGGGTGCGCTGCACCGACCACCCGCCCGTCAGCAGCCCGGACTGCATCGGGCTGTAGACGATCACACCGATGTCACGCATGGCGCAGTACGGCAGCAGGTCGGCGGCTGCCAGCCGGTTGACCAGAGAGAACGGCGGCTGCAGGACGTCGACACCGCCCGCCGTCGCCGCCGCCTCCAACTGGGCGACCGAGAAGTTCGACGCCCCGACCGCGCGGATCTTGCCCGCGGCGCGGAGCTCGTGCAGGGCGCCGACGACCTCGGCGATCGGGGTCCCGTCCTGCGGCGGCCAGTGGAGCTGGTAGAGGTCGATGCGCTCCACCCCGAGCCGGCGCAGCGACGCGTCCACCTCGGCGCGGATCGAGGCGGGCGCCCCGACCCGCAGGGGGGGCCGCGTCGGGTCGCTCTCGTCCCAGACCAGGCCGCACTTGGTGAACACGTAGGGACGTTGCTCGGCGGGGATGCCGGCCAGCGCCCGGCCGACGAGCTCCTCGGAGTGCCCGAGGCCGTAGACCGCGGCGGTGTCGACCCAGTTCACCCCGGACCGCACCGCGGCCCGGATGGCCTCGACCGCCTCGTCGTCGTCCTGGCGCCCCCAGCCGAACGCCCAGTCCGCCCCGCCGATGGCCCAGGCTCCGAACCCGACCCGAGTGATCGACATGTCGGTCAGGCCCAGTCGGGTGGTGCGCAGGGTCGCTGGCGCGGTCATCGGCGTCTCCTCACGGTGCGGGGATCTGCTTGGCACGGGGCCCTGCTGGCGCCGGCTGTGCTGGCGCAGGGCTGTGCTGGCGCGGAGCCGGGGCTAACCGGGACCGACCAGTGCCGTACCGCCCCGATGCTGCCCGATCCGGGCCCCCGCCGCCCACTCGGACGGCACCATACCGCCACTCTGCGCAACATGTGCGACCAACATCACACGCGCCCGGCCGGCACGGACGGGGCCGGGCCGGCCCCGGACGGGTCAGCGGCGGACGAACCAGCGCCGGTGCCGGCGCGCCGACGCGTCCGGCCACAGGTCGAAGAAGTCCCGTTCGGCGGTGCGGGCGCGGCACTCCTCCAACCCGAGCAGTACGCCCAGGGTGTAAGCGGTCGGCTCGCCGGCTGTCTGCGCCTCGACCCCCCAGTCTCGCAGCAGGCCGCGGGCGATCGTCGCGTCCTGGTGGGTGCCGAGCAGCTCCTGCATCGACTCGGCGAGCCGGGCGAACGCGGCCGCGGGCGGGCCGTACACCGGACCGACCACCTCGGCCGCGTACCGCAGCCGCTTCGCCTGCTTGCGCGCGGAGTGCAGGAGCTCGTCGCGTTCGGCACCCACCGGCAGGGGGGCGGCGCGGCCGACCTTGCGGCTCAGCCGCCGGTCGGCGTCGTGCAGGAGACCGGGCAGCACCTTCTCCGCGGGCTTGCCCGAACGCCCGACGAACGGGCCGTTGACGAGCGCGAGCAGATCCTCCACGAGGGTCAGATAACGCTCGCTGCGCAGCATCTCCAGTGCCTGGGCCCGGGCAGCCGTCTGGTCGGCCGCGAGCCGGGCCGAGATCGCGCCCACGACGTCCCCGCGCAGCAGGTCGGCGGGCAGGTCCTCGAGCCGGCCCGTGAAGTAGTCGATCTGTACCTCGGCGTCGCGCGCGGCGGACAGCGCCCCGGCCAGGTCGCGCAGCTCGACGTCGAGGTGCGCGACCAGCTCCGCGGGGAAGAAGGGTGCGAAGGTCCGCAGGGTGCTGCGGGTCCGCCGGCAGGCCACCCGCATCCGGTGCACCGCGTCGGGCGCGTCCAGGCGCACCCGCGGGTCGGTGGCGAGCAGCGCCTCGACCTGCGCGATCAGGTAGGCGCGGACGACCTCGCCGGCCGGGGTCCGCCGGCGCAGCTTCGCCGCGGCGCGCGGCACGTCCGGGCCGGGCGCGCCGCTCAGCGCCGGGCCGAGCACCTGGGCCAGCTTCGACGCCGAGGCCGACAGCTCGGCGCCGGCGGCGGTCAGCACGGCCTCGACGGCGTCGAGCACGCCCGGGTCACCGGAGCCCAGCTCGACCTCGATCTCCCGCCACTTCTGCACGACCGTGGTCGCGCCGAGCGTCTGGGCCGTCACCTGGTCGTCGACGACCTCCGCCAGGTCGCAGCCCGCCTTGTCGCGCAGGCGGCGGGCGGTGCGCAGCGTCACCAGGCGGGCGACCGGGCGCAGCTCCGCCCCGCGCAGGTGCACGGTGGCGAGGTCGACAAGATCGGCGGGAACCGGATCGTGGGAGCCGAGTGGGCGGTGGATCTCGTCACGCACCCCTGGGGCCACGGGGAGCTTCAGGTGCCAGCCGGCGTCGTCCCCGCCCGTCCGGCGGCGCAGGGTGATGCGGTTGCGGGCCAGCCGCAGGTCGTCGGAGTCGTAGTAGACGGCCTCCAGGGTGACGGTGCGGCGGGTGCGGGCGGTCGCGACCCCGTCCACCTGCGTCAGCCGGGGAAGTACAAAGCTCTGGTCGACGGAGTACTTCCGCTCGATCTCCCGCGAAGAGCCCACGCCCGCTCCTTTCCGCGCCCTCAGTGCCCGCAAGCGCCCGCGACCCCGGCGGATCCGCACCGCCACCCGCGGCCGCTGGCCCTCGCGACCGGTCGGCGCTACCCGACCGCCCCGCCCGTGGCGTGGCATGGTGTTGGTCCGCCGTTCGGGCGTCGACCAAGCGGCCCGGGGTACCGGGGGCCGTTACGGTGCGTGCCCAGCTCGCACCCAAAAGGACGATCGTTGTTTGCCTTTTGTTAACCTTAGCGCGGAACGTTAGCGCGGAACGGGTATCCACGACACCCTTCCGGCCAGCGTCACATACCCCACGAACGCGACCGTGTCGATGAGTGTGTGTGCTACGACGAGCGGTAGCACCCGGCCGGTCCGCTGGAAGATCCGGCCGAACAGCAGCCCCATCGCGACATTGCCGGCGAATCCCCCCAGCCCCTGGTAGAGGTGGTAGGAGCCGCGCAGCAACGCGCTGGCGGCGAGCGCGCGGTTGTCGCCCCACCCGAGCTCACGCAGACGCACCAGCAGGTACCCGGCGACCACCACCTCCTCGGCCAGACCGTTCTGGGCCGCCGAGGCGACGAGGACCGGGATCCGCCACCAGACGTCCGGCAGGTTGGACGGCGCGACAGTCAGATTGGCGCCGCTGTGCCAGGCGACCAGGTAGAAGGCGAGACCGGTGCCCCCGACCGCCGCCGCCAGCGCCGCGCCACGGAGGGCGTCCGAGCGGGGACGGCGCCGGTCCAGGCCGATCACCGCGGGCCCGCCGCCGTGGCGGCCCAGCAGGTGGACGACGAGAAACACCGGTACCAGCGCGGTCGTGAGAGAGGCGGCCTGCAGCGCGAGATCGAGCCAGGGGCGCCCCGGCGCTGCGGACGAGTTGAGCCGCGCGACCTGCGAGCGGACCGGCTGCTGCGCGGTCAGCACCCCGAGGTAGCGGATGAGCGCGAACAGGCCGGAGGCACCGAAGGACACCCCGAGGACGAGCAGGACCTCGGTGCGCAGCGACCGCCGACCCAGCGGCTCGCCGCCGGCGGTGCCGGTGGTGGTGCCGGCGGTGCCGGCGGTGGGGCCCGCTGGCCCGTCGGAATCGCTGGCCCGGCCGCTGCCGATGCTGGCCCTCGTCACCCGTCGACGGTAGTCGCGGGCGGCGGGACGCCTGGTGCCGGCCGGCCGGCGCACACCTCCGCGCGCCGGCCGGCCGCGCCGGTCAGGACTTGACTTCGGGGTTCGCGAACAGGCGGAACAGCATCCACAGCGATGGGATGAGGACCACCAGCCCGCAGGCGACCGCGATCAGCATCGCCACGATGTTGGCCTCGGGCGCGGCGGCGGAGTCGACCGTCGCGCGGCCGACGACCAGATCCGGGTACTGGGCGGCCGCCCACCCCCAGAGCACGCCGGCCACCGCTGCCCCCGCCGTGATGCGGGCCGCGGTGAAGCGGTGCTGCCACAGCGCGACCAGCGACGCGATCCCACCGAGGGCCGAGATCACGACAAAGGGCACGGACCGCTCGGCGAACCGCTCCGCCACGACAGGTGCCTCCGACCACAGCAGCGGCAGCAGCGCCGCGGCGAGCAGCCCCGAGACGACGGCCCCGCCGAGCGCGCGGCGGCGGAACCCGGGCACCAGGTGCTCGGTCTCCGGGCTCGACGCCGCGTCCCGGCACAGGTACACCGCGGCCAGGAAGGCCGTCACGGCGAGGGTGAAGACGCCGCAGACGATCCCGAAGGCACTGGTCACCGGGGCGAGCGCGTCGCCCTCGGTGACATCACCGGTGGCCAGCGCGGCGCCGCACACCCCGAGCGCGACCGGGGTGATCGCGGACGAGATCGCGAACACGTGGCCCCACCAGTGGTCCGGCCCGGCCGCGCCGGCGCCGTAGGCGCGGTACACGTACGCGGCCCCGCGCAGGACGATCCCGGCCAGCGCGCAGATGAGCGGTATCTCCAGCGTCGACCCGACGATGCCGAACGCGGCCGGGAAGCCGCTGAACATCATGACGATCACGAAGATCAGCCAGACGTGGTTGGCCTCCCAGACCGGGCCGAGCGCGGCGGAGACGAGCCGGCGCTGGTCGGCCGCGTCCCGGCCGCGGGCGAGCAGGTCCCAGACCCCGCCGCCGAAGTCGGCGCCCCCGGTGAGGGCGTAGGCGGTCAGCCCGATCACCATCACGACGGCGAGCAGGTCGGCGGCGGTCATCGGGCGTCCCCTTCACTGCTGGACGGATCGGTTCGCGGCGTGGTGGGCGCGGACGTCCCGGGCCCGTCGCCACCGTCGCCGTCACCGCGGACCCTCGCGGGAGTGTCGGGAGAGGCGGGAGCGGGACGCGCGTCCGGGATGTCCGGAGTCGTGGAGGTCTCCCCCACGGTGGCGGCCAGCTCAGGGCCACCCGTCGCCATCCGGCGCAGGATGAGGATGAGCGCCGTCGCGAGGCCGAGGTAGAGCAGGATCGTGCCGGTGAAGATCGCCGGCATGCCCGAACTGCTGGTCACGGCCTCGTCCACCCGCATCCGGCCGTAGACGATCCAGGGCTGGCGGCCGCCCTCGGTGACCTCCCAGCCGGCGAGCATCGCCAGCATGGACGCCGGTCCCGAGGCCGCGGCCGCCCAGAGCCACGGTCTTCCGGTGGGCAGCAGCGGGCGCTCGCCGCGCCGCCGCCGGCGCAGGACGACGACCCCGGTGACCAGCGACAACGCGATCAGGGCCATCCCGAGGCCGACCATCACGTTGAAGGCCGAGTGCACCAGCACGGCGTTCGGCCGCTCCTCGGGCGGGACGGCGGTCAGGCCGGTGATCTCGTGATCGGCGCTGAGCCCCTGCATGAGCGACAGCAGGTCGGGGACCTCGATGCCGTGCCGGACCTCGCCGGTCTGCTCGTCGTAGATCCCGCCGATGGTCAGCGGGGCGTGCGTGCGGGTGTGCCCGAGCCCCTCCATCGCGGCGAGCTTGATCGGCTGCTCGTTGCCGACCACCCGGGCGGCCCAGTCACCGACGATCAGCTGCAGGGGGGCACAGACGAGCAGGACGGCCAGACCGACGCGCAGTCCCCGCTGGTGATACGCGTCGCGCCGGCCGCGCAGCATGCCGACGGCGTACACGCCGGCGACGATGCCGCCGGTGCACATCAGCGCGGCCAGCAGCATGTGGATGAGCTGATGCGGCGCGGTGGCGGCCAGGAACGGGGCGAACGGCTCTGCCGACACGACCTTGCCGTCGACCTCTGTGACGTGGCCGGGGGTGTTCATCCAGGCGTTCGCCGTGATGATGAAGAGAGTCGAGAACGTGCCGGCGATGGCGATCGGCCACAGCGTGAGCCAGTGCGCCCGGGCCGACAGGCGCTTCCAGCCGTACAGGTACATGCCGATGAAGATCGCCTCGGCGAAGAACGCGAAGCCCTCCAGCGTGAACGACAGTCCCAGCACCCCGCCGTACCGGGCCATGAAGGCCGGCCACAGCAGGCCGAACTCGAAGGACAGCGCCGTCCCGGAGACGGCGCCGACGGCGAACATGACCGCGAAGGCCCTGGACCACTTGCGGGTCAGCGCGAGCCAGACGGGGTCGCGGGTGCGGACCCAGCGCCCCTCGACGAACAGCAGGAGCCATGGCATGCCGACGCCGAACACCGCGAAGCAGATGTGGAACGCCAGCGAGAACGCGGTCTGTGCCCGGGCCAGGTTGGTGGACACGGAGCTCGCCTGGGGCGGGTCCGCGGCCTGGGCGAGAGCCGCGACGTGGGAGAGAACTTCGGCGGCATGGACCATCTGGACCTCCTCCACCGTGGGCGGCAGCACGCCCGTCGCATTCTTCTACATTACGTAGAAGATTCTACGTTCGGTAGAAGATTTTTTCGTTGTGAGATCGACCGGGCTCGACGAAGTTCCGGGCAAGAACTTCTACGCGGCGTAGGATCGGTCCCATGGCACGCCTGGGTGACCTGGAACGGTCTGTCATGGACGTCCTGTGGTCGGCCGACGACTGGCTGACAGCACGCGACGTGGCGGCCCGCCTGCACCACGAGCGCGACCTCGCCTACACCACCGTGCTGACGGTGCTGGAGCGGCTGGAGCGCAAGGGCTTCGTCCGGCGCCAGCGGGCCGCCCGTGCCCACCGCTACGCGGCGACCGACAGCCGCGAGACCGTCGTCGCCGAGGCGATGCTGGAGGCCCTGGGCACCGCCGACGACCGGGGTTCCGCGCTCGTCCGCTTCGTCGGCTCGGTCTCCGCGGAGGAGGCCGAGATCCTGCGCCGCGCGCTCGAGCCGGCCGGCGACGCGGCGACCGACGGGACCGCCACCGCGTCCGGGCCGGGCGGCGCCGTGAGTGACAGCGGCGCAGGCAGCGGCTCCGAGGGCATCAGCGCCGAGGGCGTCGGCACCGAGGGCACGGGCGGTGGGCCGGGCGCTCCCGGCGAGGCGGGCGGTCCGGCCACGACCACCGTCGGGGGGCTGGCGGACGTCGCCGACGTCACGGACAGCACCGCGGCGGCCACCGTGGCCAGCATGTCCGAAGAATCGTCAGTCACGGCCGAGCCGCGACCGGTGCACCTCCCGGTGGACGAGCGGTAGCGTCTGCCGGGACATGACGACCGCGGCCCTTCTCGCCCTGTTCGCGGGCGCGCTGGCCTGGCCGGTTCCGCGCCTGCTGGCCGCCGCGCGGTGGCCGCACCGCTGCCCGCGGGCGGCGATCGTGCTGTGGCAGGCGATAGGCCTCGCGGGTGGGGTGTCGGCCCTGCTGGCCG
This sequence comes from Frankia sp. Hr75.2, assembly GCF_949319125.1. NCBI lineage: Bacteria > Bacillati > Actinomycetota > Actinomycetes > Frankiales > Frankiaceae > Frankia > Frankia sp. Hr75.2. Next base: position 10,926 of record NZ_CASGGV010000327.1, read on the forward strand.
CCGCGGCCTTCACTGTGGCCCCGCTGTCGCAGGGCATCCCGTCGGCACTCGCCGACCACGCCTCCAACCTTCTCGCCGGTGAGCCGCTGGTCGGGCTCGGGCGGACGAACCTCGTCGGGCTGGCCATCGCGGCGGCGCTGGCGGCACGCCTGTTCGGCGTGCTGGCCATGTCGACGGCGGCGACTCTGCGCGAGCGCCACCGGCACCGGCACCTCGTCGACCTCGCCGGCCACCGGCACCGGCACCGCGGGCACGACCCCGGTGACCCCGGCAGCTCCGGTGAGCACGGGGAGCACGGCACCGGGTGCCGCCTGTGCGAGCACCGGGACAGGGCCGGCACCCGGCTGCGGATCCTGGACCATCCCGTCGCCGTCGCCTACTGCGTCCCCGGAGTGCGCCATGCACGGGTCGTCGTCTCCGCCGGCCTGCTGCGGACGCTGACCCCCGAGGAACTGGACGCCGTCCTCGCGCACGAAGAAGCACACGTCAGCGGCCGGCACGACCTGGTCATCCAACCGTTCGTCGCCTGGGAGCGCACCTTCCCCTTCCTGCGCCCGGCCCGTGAGGCGACGGCCGCCGTCTCGCTGCTGGTCGAGATGCTCGCGGACGACGCCGCCGCCCGGCGCACCTGCGGGCGGACCCTGGCCCGGGCACTCGCCCGCCTCGGCGTCACCCGCGCACCGGTGCCCGCCGGGACGCTGAGCGCGACGGGCCCGGTCGGACCGGCGGACTCCGGACCGGCCGGCTCCGGACCGGTGAGCCCGCCGGAGTCACCCGCCGTGCTCGGAGTCGCCGGCGTGGGTCGGCTGGCGGCCGTCGCCGCCGCGGTGGCCACGGACCGCACCGACCCGGCGCGCAACGCGGGCGTGCGGACGCCGGTCGTCGCCCGGATCGCCCGGCTGCTCGACCCGCCGGCCGTCCCGATCTGGCTGCCCGGGACCGCCTACCTCACCGCCGCCGTGGTGTTCCTCACCCCGGTGATCCTGCTCCTCACCTGAACCTGAGCTTTCCGTTCACCTGAGCTTTCCGGCAACCCGGGTACCACAGAAGCGCACACAGTCGGCAGACTGGACATGTGCGTCGGCAGGGCAACAGCCCGCTCGCCGGCGCGGCGACACCGCCGTCGCCGGATCCGGACAGCGAGCCCGCACCCGCACCTGCAGAGCCCGCACCCGCACCTGCCCCGCAGACACGTCCTCACCTGATCGCTGTCACGGAGAGCTCTTCCGCGACATCAACCCATCGGAGACGGCGGCGTGACCACCACACCTGGCATCCCCGGGACGGCGAGCACCGAGAGCCCGGAGAGCAGCAACAACCCGGCGAGCACCGGCAACCCGGCGGACGGGCGTCCGGACCAGCAGGCCCAGGACCCGGGCGGCTTCTCCGGCGGCGTGTCCTCCGACGCGCGCCACGCGGCCGTCCGCGCCGGCGTGCGCCGCCTCGGCGCGCTGCTCGGCGAGGCCCTCACCCGCCACGAGGGCCCGGAACTGCTCGCGCTGGTCGAACGGGTCCGCATGCTCGCCCGCGGCGAGGACGGCGGCACCGAGCTCGCCGCCGTCCTCGACGGCGTCGACGCGCGGCAGGCGATCCTGCTCGCCCGCGCGTTCACCGCCTACTTCCAGCTCGCGAACATCACCGAGCAGCTGCACCGGGCGCGGGAGATCTCCGACCGCCCGCGCAGCCGGCTGCGCGACCTCGCCGACCGCATCGCCGAAGCGGTGGACGAGGGGGCCGTCGACCCGGGCCTTCCGGCCGAGGTCATGCGGCGCCTGCAGCTGCGCCCGGTCTTCACCGCGCACCCCACCGAGGCCAGCCGCCGTTCCGTCCTGGAGACGCTGCGCGGCATCGCCGACCTGCTCGACGCCACCGACGACCCGCGCCGCCCCGGCGCCGACGACGAGCGGCTGGCCCGTCGTCTCGCCGAGCTGGTGGACGTCCTCTGGCAGACCGACGAGCTGCGGGTGGAGCGGCCGAAGCCGGCGGACGAGGCACGCTCGGCCGCGTACTACCTCACCTCGATCGCCACCGAGGTCCTGCCCGACCTGCTGGAGGAGCTCGACACCGCGTTCGCCCGGATCGGGGTCGAGCTGCCGGTGGCCGCCCGTCCGCTGGCCTTCGGCTCCTGGGCCGGCGGCGACCGGGACGGGAATCCGAACGTCACGCCGGAGGTCACACTGGAGGTCCTCAACCTCCAGTACGAGTTCGGCATCCGGGCGCTCACCGCCCTCGTCGACCGGCTGGTCCGTGAACTGACGGCGTCCACCCGGGTGGTCGGGGAGGTCAGCGGCGACCTGCTCGCCGCGCTGGCCGCGGACCGCGCCGCGCTGCCCGAGGTGTACGACCGCTTCATCCGGCTCAACGCCGAGGAGCCGTACCGGCTCAAGTGCAGCTACATCCTGGCGCGGCTGGCCGGCACCCGCGCCCGGCTGGCCGCCGGCGCACCGCACGTCCCGGGCAAGGACTACCTGCGGCCCACCGACCTGGTGGACGAGCTGGAGCTCATGCGGGTCTCTCTCGCCGCGAGCCACGGCGAGCTCGTCGCGAACGGGCCGCTACGGCGCGCGATCCGGACGGCGAGCGCCGTCGGCCTCTCCCTGGCCACCCTCGACATCCGCGAGCACGCCGACGCCCACCACGCCGCCCTCGGCGCGATCTACGACCAGCTTGCCGAGCTGGACGTCCCCTACCGCGACCTGGACCGGCCGGCCCGGCTCGCACTGCTGTCGGCCGAGCTGGCGGGGCGCCGGCCGCTGCTCGGTGCCGTCCCGCCGCGGCTGCCCGAGCGGGTGGCGCGCACCCTCGAACTGCTCACCACGGTGCGCCACGCGCTGGACCAGTACGGCGACGGCGTCATCGAGAGCTACATCGTCTCGATGACCCGCGACGCCGACGACATCCTGGCCGTCGCCGTGCTCGCCCGCGAGGCCGGCCTGGTCGGCCTCGGCCGGCCACCGGGGACGTCCAGCGGCACGGAACGTCACGGGCCCGCGGTGCCGGCGGTCGCGTGGGCGCGGATCGGGTTCGTGCCGCTGTTCGAGACCGTCGCCGAGCTGCGCGCCGCGGGGACGCTGCTCGACCGGCTGCTCGCCGACCCGTCCTACCGGGCGCTGGTCGCGGCACGCGGTGACGTCCAGGAGGTCATGCTCGGCTACTCGGACTCGTCCAAGGACGCCGGCATCACCGCGTCCCAGTGGGAGATCCACAAGGCGCAGCGTGAGCTGCGGGACACCGCCCGCGCCCACGGGGTCGTGCTGCGGCTCTTCCACGGCCGCGGCGGATCGGTCGGCCGCGGCGGCGGCCCCTCCGGCGAGGCGATCCTCGCCCAGCCGTTCGGCACCCTGGACGGGCCGATCAAGGTCACCGAACAGGGCGAGGTGATCTCGGACAAGTACACCCTGCCGCAGCTGGCCCGGCAGAACCTGGAGATCACCCTGTCGGCGGTGGTGGAGGCGTCCGTCCTGCACCGCACCTCCCGGTTCACCGAACAGGCGCTCGCCGGCTGGAACGGGACCATGACGGCGGTCACGGACGCGGCGAAGGACGCCTACCGCTCCCTCGTCGCCGACCCGGCCCTGGTTCCGTTCTTCCTGGCGGCGACGCCGGTGGAGGAGCTCGGCAACCTCAACATCGGCTCCCGCCCCTCGCGGCGGCCCGGCGGCTCCGGAGGGCTGGCGGACCTGCGGGCCATCCCCTGGGTGTTCGGCTGGACGCAGACCCGGATCATCCTGCCCGGCTGGTTCGGGGTCGGCTCCGGGCTGGCGGCGGCGCGCGAGGCCGGCGCGGGCGGGGAGCTGGCCGAGATGTACCGCTCGTGGCATTTCTTCCGGACGTTCCTCGGCAACGTCCAGATGACCCTGGCGAAGTCGGACCTCGCGATCGCCCAGCGCTACGTCTCGGCGCTGGTCGACCCGGCCACGGCCGCGCTGTTCGACGTCATCCGGGACGAGCACGCGCGGACGGTGCGGGAGGTGCTGGCCGTCACCGGGCAGGCCGGCCTGCTCGAGACCGCGCCGGTGCTGCGCCACACGCTGCTGGTCCGGGACGCCTACCTGGCCCCGCTGCACGCGTTGCAGGTCTCCCTGCTGGCCCGCACCAGGGCGGCCGGTGACACCGCCGACCCTCAGCTTCGCCGCGGCCTGCTGCTGACCATCAACGGAATAGCCGCCGGCCTCCGCAACACGGGCTGATCGTCAGAGCGCGGGCGCAGGGCCGGGCGGGTGGTGGGTCAGGGGCTGGGCTCCGGTTCGGCGGTCACCGGGTGGGCGGCCTGCTGGTTTCCAGCCTGTGGGGTCGCGGCCGGTGGGGTGGCAACCTGCTGGGTCCCTTCCTGCGGGGTGGCGGCCTGCCCGGGAGCGGGGGTGGTCAGGAGGCGGGACCGGGTCTGGTCCGCGGTGCGCCGGGCCCAGGTGCCCGTCGTCGCGAACCCCAGGGCGAGGACGGCGGCGCAGGCCGCGACCACCGCCCACCAGGCGGCCGTGCTGGTGGGGTCGATCCCGACTCCCGGGCCGTCGCCGACGGCCCCGACGGCCCCGACCGTCGCGGTCGCTGCCGCGACGGAGCCGATCACGGCCACGCCCAGCGACTGGCCGACCTGGCGGCTCGTCGAGGCGACCGCCGCCGCGACCCCGGCCTGCGCGAGCGGCATCCCGGAGACCGCAGTGTTGGTGATCGGCGCGTTCACCAGGCCGAAGCCCGTCCCGAAGAGGACGTAGGCGACCATCAGGGTGGTGACGGAGGTCTGTGGGGACAGGCCCGTCATCGCCGCGCTGCCGGCGGTCAGGGTGACACCCGCGGCGAGCAGCGACGGACGCGGGCCGAAGCGGCCCACCGCCCGGCCGGACAGGGGCGCGACCACCAGGGTGGCCAGCGCCATCGGCAGGGTCAGCAGGCCGGCGTGCAGCGCCGAGTAGCCACGGACGTCCTGCAGATAGATCGTGTTGAGAAAGAGGAAGCCGGCGAGGGCGCCGAACGCGCACACCGCGATCGCCGTCGCGCCGGAGAAGGGCGCGCTGCGGAAGAAGCGGACGTCCAGCAACGGCTCGGTGCGCCGCGACTCGTAGCCGACCAGCAGCGCCGCCGCGGCGACCGCCACCGCGAACAGGACGAGCGTTTCGGTGGACGTCCAGCCGGCCGCGGGCGCCTCGATGATCGAGTAGGTGAGGGTCGAGAGAACGGCGATCACAAGGAGCTGTCCGACGGGGTCCAGGCGGCGTGGGCTCGGCGCGCGGGACTCGGGGACGAAGCGGTGCGTGAGCACCAGCGCGGCGAGCCCGATCGGGATGTTGATCCAGAAGATCGCCCGCCAGCTCACCGTCTCGACGAGGATGCCGCCGAGCACCGGGCCGAGTGCCATGCTGATCCCGATCACCGCGCCCCAGAGACCGATGGCGCGGGCCCGTTCCCGCGGGTCGGTGAACGTGTTGGTGATGATGGACATCGCAACCGGGTTCAGCATCGAGCCGCCGACGGCCTGCACCATTCGGAAGGCCACCAGCCAGCCGAGCCCGGGCGCGAGGCTGCACAGCAGCGAGCCTGCGGTGAACAGGGCCAGTCCGGTCTGGAAGATCCGGCGGCGGCCGAGCCGGTCGCCGGTGGAACCACCGAGCATGAGCAGGCTGGCCAGGACGAGGGTGTAGCTGTCGATCGTCCATTGCAGGCCCGCGGGCGACGCACCCAGATCCCGGCGCAGTGCGGGCAGGGCCACGTTCACGATGGTGCCGTCCAGCCCCACGATCAGCAGACTCATGCAGCAGATCGCGAGAACGGCGAACCTGCGGCGGCTGGTCGGCTCGGCCATCGACAACCCACCTCTCCGGCCGCCGCCAACTCGGCCGCAGGTGCGCGGGCGGACGACTGTTCAGCGTACGGCAGGTCTCTTTTCCTCGCGCTCGCGCTCGTGCTTCCTCGCGCTCGTGCGACGCGGCCGGTGGTACCGAAACGCCGGTGGCCCGGGTGTCGACACTGACACCCGGGCCACCGATCGCGTTCCACGGACCATCTGTCACGCTCAGCCAGGGCTCAGCCAGGCTGGTCCGTCACCTGTCTGCTCCATTCGACGGCCGCGTCAGATTCATTCGACGGGCCGCGTCAGAGCCTGGGGGCTGGGTCAGAGCTTGGGGCCCCAGCAGCTCTTCGAGGCGTACCACGGGCTGGTTCCCTGCTGCGCGTACAGGATGTGCGCGCGCTTCCACTGCTCGGCGGCGCTTGCGTTCTGCGGGAGACCCTGACCACCGACGCCGCGCCAGGTGCTCGGCAGGAACTGGAACAGGCCGCCCGCGCCGATCTCGTTGACCACGCGGGGGTTACCGCCGGACTCGCAGGGCACAACCGCGCTCAGGAAGCGGTGTGCGTCCGGCCGACCCGCGGCGCTGGCGGGCTGTGACATCGCGATTCCGCCGCCGATCGTGGCGGCGAGGAGCGGTGCGACAAGCAGCGCACGGCCACGGCGGATGGAACGACTGGTCTTACGAGCACGCGAAGCCATAACGGACAAAGTGATGCCCCTCCCCACGCCTGCGAAGTTAGCTGTCGGGTTCGGGCTGGGATTTACCCGGTCGCGCTACGCGACTTCACCCCGAGGACGTCTGTGATCGACGCCCGAAGGTTGGTTCCCCCGCTCCCGCCCTGAGGTTTGTTGTTCACCGGGCGGGGCAGGATTCGGCGTGTCGCCCGGTGCGCGCTTTCCTGAACGAAAGCACGGCGCAGACGTTACACACAACGGACCAACAATTGCCAAGGCTCTGTGGCGAGCACCACATGGCCCATCGAAACCTTGAAGATTCTCCGTAGACGGCGTATCACGCGCGCAGGCGCGTTCCTCTTTAACGGACCCTCCCATCACCGTGACCGCCCCGCCACGATGGCCGAGAGCGGTGACACGGAGAGTGGGTGACGTGCTCACCTCGGCGCAGGAATTCGACCCGTGAACCGGGAAGAAGTTGCGCGAGCATCGAGTTGGAAATGGTCCCGGCGTTCGTCCGGGCACCACCCAGACCTGTTGACAGGCCCCTGATGGGGACGAGTCGTAATTTCGTCCGTTCCGGGTCAGATTTCCGGAGTCGGCAGCGCAACCTCCGGAGCCGGCAGAGGCACGACCCCGTGGTGCGCGGTCAGGCCCCCGTCGGCGACCAGCGTCGTTCCGGTGATGTAGGACGACTCGGCGGAGGCCAGGAACCAGACGGCCGAGGCCAGCTCGCCCGGCTGCCCCCAGCGCCCCATCGGAATGCGGCGGCTCACCGCCGCGGTGGACGCCGGGTCGGTGCGGTGGCGCGCGGTCAGCGCCGTCTCGGTCAGGCCGGGGGCGACGGCGTTGATCCGGATGTTCTGGGCGGCGTGGTCGAGCGCCGCGGCCCGCACCATGTTGATCACAGCTGCCTTGGACGCGTTGTACGCCCAGTTCCCCGGTTCGCTCTGCAACCCGCCGCTGGAGGCGGTCACGACGATTGAGCCGCCACCGCCCGCCCGGAGCGCGGGGACCACCGAACGGATCCCGATCGCGACGCCCCGCACGTTGACGGCGAGGATCCGGTCCAGCCGGTCGATCGCGCCCGGGGCCTCCCACGGCAGCGTCGTGCCGATCCCGGCGTTGAGCACCGCGACGTCCAGCCGCCCGAAGCTCGCGAGCGCCAGCTCCGCCATGGCGGCCCCGGTCTCCTCGACCGAGACGTCCCCGACCATCGGGACGATCCGCGGCTCCGGCCCGCCCGCCGGCCGGGAGTCCGCCCCCGTCACGGCACCGGCATCCGCCGCGGTCCGGGGATCCGCCGGGGCCACGGCGGGCCGCGGGGCGCGCGACTGTGCTCGGGTCAGCGCCGCCAGGCCGACCTCGTCGACGTCCACGGCGACCACGCCGAACCCCCGCGCGGCGAACAGCTCCGCGCACGCCCGCCCGATCCCGGATGCCGCTCCCGTGATGACGACCGCCGAGGTGACCACACATCCTCCACGAGCTCCGAGAGACCTCACCAGCACGGCAGGTCCCGCCCGCCGGACGGATCCCGGCCGACCGCGCCGAGATCAGCCTGGCGGGTCGCGGTGAACGGAGCCGATCCAGCTCATGACGAAGAGGGATCGGGGCGGGGCAGGACGAGCCGGAACGTGGCGCCGCCGCCCGGTGTCGGCCGGTGCTCGGCCCGTCCGCCGTGCGCGGCGGCGACGGCCTCGACAATGGACAGGCCCAGCCCCGTCCCGCCGGCGTCGCGGGAGCGGCCGGAGTCGGCGCGGTAGAACCGCTCGAAGACGTGGTCGACGGCGTCAGCGGGGACTCCGGGTCCATGGTCGATCACCGAGATGACGACCTCCCGGTCGTCATCCACCGCACCGGCCGCCGCACCGCCGTCGGAGTCGCCGTCCGCGTCGCCGTCGCCGTCGCCGTCCGCGTCCGTGTCGGCGTCGCGGACGGTGAGGGAGACCGTCGCCTCGGGCGGGGTGTGGACGAGCGCGTTGCGGACGAGGTTCCCGACGGCCTGGCGCAGGCGTCCCCCGTCCCCCGTCACCTCGAGGATCGGCGGGGCGTCGACCTCGATCGTCCGTCCCGGGCTGACGGCGCGGGCGTCGGCGGCGACGTCACGGAGCATGGCCGCCAGGTCGACGGGTTCACGCTCGAGGTCGGGCTGGTGGTCGAGGCGGGCGAGCAGCAGCAGGTCGTCGACCAGCTCGCTCATCCGGGCCGACTCCTCCTCGATGCGCCGCATGACCATCGCCAGGTCCTCGGGTCGGCTTGCCGCTCCCCTGCGGAACATCTCGGCGTAGCCGCGGATCGACGTCAGCGGGGTGCGCAGTTCGTGGCTGGCGTCCCCGACGAAGCGTCGCAGGCGCCGCTCGGAGGCCTCGCGGGCGCGGAAAGACGCCTCGATCTCGGTGAGCATCGTGTTGAAGGCCAGCCCGAGACGCCCCACCTCGGTACCGCGGTCCGTGTCGGTGACCCGTTGAGTCAGGTCGCCGTCCGCGATCATGCCCGCGGTGTGTTCGATACGGGTCAGCGGGCGCAGCCCGAGGCGGATGATGACGTAGGCCAGCGCGGCGAGCACCACCAGCATCGCCGCGCTCACGATGATCTCGATCCTGGTGACGTTGTCGAGAGTGGTCTCCATCTCGGCGAAGGGCACCGCGACGACCAGCACGTCTCCGTTGCCGAAGCGCTCGGCGAGCAACCTGAACCTGTCCCCGCCGCCTTCGGCGGGGACCGTCCACAGGGAGGCGGTCGCCAGGTCGGGCCGCACCGGGGCGGCGGCGAGCATGCTCTGGGTGACGGCCGGGCGCCGGGTCGGTGCCGCGGGGCCGTTCGGGCCGGGGCTGGTCTCGGCCACTCGCCGGCCGGCGCTGTCGTACAGAGCCCCGTAGGTGCCGACGAGGAACGCGGTGCCGAACCGTGGCGCCCGGTCGTCGGCGTCGTGGTGGTACGGCATGTGGTCCGTGTCGCCGCCGAGCAAGGTCTGTTCCATCACCGGGTGGGCGTCGCGCACCTGCCGGTCCAGCCGGCCGAGCAGGTACGACTCGACGGCGTTCTGGGTGCCGAACGCGCCGAGCATCAGGCCGAGCGCCAGCAGGCCGACCAGGGCCAACAGCAACCGTGCCCGCAAAGAGACCATCCGCGAGGACACGAGATGCCGACGCAGGACGCGCCGGTGCAGGACGCGGTGCAGGACGCGCCGGGGCGGGGCCGGATGTCTCACCGCGGCAGGCGCAGCACGTAGCCAACCCCGCGCACCGTGTGGATCAGCGCCGGCGGAGCGTCGTCGATCTTGCGGCGCAGATAGCTGACGTAGGTCTCCAGGACCCGGGCGTCACCGCCGAAGTCGTGCCCCCAGACGTGGTCGAGGAGTTGGGCCCGGGTCAGCACCTTGCGGGCGTTGACCAGCAGGTAGTGCAGCAGCCGGTACTCGGTGACGGTCAGCTCGACGAGGCGCCCGGCCCGGCGCACCTCGCGGGTCCCCGGGTCCAGCTCGAGATCGGCGAAGCGCAGCGGCTCCGGCGCGCCGTCGACCATTCCGGCCCGGCGCAGGATCGCCCGGACCCGGGCGACCAGTTCACTGACCACGAACGGCTTCGTGACGTAGTCGTCGCCGCCGAGCGTCAGCCCGTGCACCTTGTCCTCGGTGGTGTCGCGGGCGGTCAGGAACAGCGTCGGCACGTCCCGCCCGGCGTTGCGCAGCCGCTGGCAGACGGCGAAGCCGTCGATGTCGGGCAGCATGACGTCCAGCACGAGCAGGTCGGGCGGCTCCCGCGAGACCTGCGTGAGCACCGCCTGCCCCGAGTGCGCGGCGCTCACGTCGAAGCCCTCGTAGCGCAGCGCCATGGCGACGAGATCGGTGATCGCCTCCTCGTCGTCAACGACGAGGACCCGGACGGGACGCTCCATCCGCTCAGTGTCACCTCCCGTCAGTGTCACCTCCCGTCGGGACGTCCGGCGGCCGGCCTCGGGGCGGTCGCTCGGACGGCCGGCCGCGGGGCTGTCTCGGCAGCCGGCCCCGCGGCGGTCGTGGTGACCTGGCCCGGGAAGCCCGCGGAGTGCATGAGCCGCCCGGTGGTGTCGACCGTCAGCCACTCCCATCCCCGGCGGGCGAGGTGGGTGAGCAGGGCCGGCGCCTCCGGCCCGGCGGCGAGGGCGGCGGTGGCGAACCCGTCCGCGAGCGTGGCGTCGGCACTCACGAGGTCGGCGCCCACGAGGGTGACCGAGGCGAGGCCCGTCGCCGGGGCGCCGGTACGCGGGTCGACGACGTGCGCGCCCCGCTCGGCGACCCCCGAGGTCGCGACGGCCAGCTCGGTGCCCTCCACCACGGCGACCAGCCTGGCCCGGTCGAACGGATCGGCGATCCCGATCCGCCATGGACGTCCCGGCGCCCACCCCGAGGTGCCCCGCACCCGCAGGTCACCGGCGGCGCTGACGCAGTGGCTCGGGGCACCCGCGGCGGTCAGGGCCGTCGACGCGGCGTCGGCCGCCCAGCCCTTGACCAGCCCGGTCGGGTCCAGCGTGCCGTCCCCGCGCCAGGCGGGGTCGAACCATCCCCCGGTCTGCTCCCGGCATTCGGCGGCCGCCCGGTACACCTCGCGGACGTGATCCGGACAGTCGCCGAGCTCGATCTCCCCGCGGCGCAGCCGCGACACCCAGGACGTCGCCCGGAACGTGCTGAAATCCTCGTCGACCCGATGCAGCACACGGACCGCGGCACCGATCGCCGCGTCCAGGCCGACCGCGTCGAGCGGCGAGCGGACGTCGATGCTGACAACCGTGCCCATCACCGGTTCGGGGTGGCTGCGCCCCGGTCGCGACGGGCGCGACGGGCGCGCGTCCTGGCCGGCGCCGGCCCTAGACACCGGCGGCGTCCAGGGCCGACTGGACGGACCGGGCGTACCCCTGGCTGGTGTAGGATGCGCCGGAGACGACGTCGATCTGGGCGCTCTGGACGTCGAGCACCTCCTGGCGCAGCAGTGGCACGGCCTGGTCGTTGATCTCCCGGTCGCGCCGCTCCCGGTCCGGCAGCTGCACCGCCACCACATCGGTGATCCTGCTGCCGGTGAGGGCGACCTGGACCTGCGCGAGGCCGTACCGGGTGTGGACGGCGTCGCCGGTCACCGTCCGCGTGGTGGTCCCGCTCGTCGAACCCGTGCCAGTACCCGAACCCGTTCCCGTGCTGGTGCTGGTGCTGGTCGTCGCCGGTGTCACGGCGAGGGTGGAGGGATGCGCGCCGATGCCCGTCGCCGACTTCGCCCCGACGACGAGGACAACCGTCCCCAGCAGTGCGGCGAAGCCGAGACGCGCCCGGTAGGGCCTGCCCGCGTTCTCGTTCATCTCAGCGTGAACTCCTCGGTGTGGATCTGCCCGTCGGACAGGCCGAGCTCGCGCAGGGCCCGGACGACCGCGAGCGTCATGCCGGCGGGCCCGCAGACGAAGACGTCCCGATCGGCGACGTCCGGCACGGCGGCGGCGAGATAGCGGGCGGCCAGCGGATCGTGGCCGAGCTCGCGCCGGGATCCGACCACACGGTGGACCACCACCCGACCGACGGCCGGCCCATCGGCAGTCGGCCAACCGGCGGCCAGCCGGTGATCGGCCAGCTCGTCGAACTCGCTCCGCAGCGCGAGGTCGGTCGCCCTGCTCGCGCGGTGCACCACCACGACGTCGTCGCCGCGGCCGGCGAGATCCTCGGCGAGCGCGCGGATCGGGGCGATGCCGCTGCCGCCACCGACGAGCAGCGCCCGGCCCCGGGTGGCGCGCTCCGCGGTGAAGTGCCCGAACGGACCCTCCGCGACGACCGGCGTCCCCGGGCGCAGGTGGGCGATCGCGCGGGAGTGGTCGCCCGCGTCCTTGACGGTGATGCGCAGGCGGTGCGGCTGCGCCGGCGCGGACAGCGAGTACGGGTGGGCGGTGACGGCATGCCCCCGGGCGGCGAACCGCCAGAGCAGGAACTGCCCCGGCCGGGCGCCGAGACGATCCAGGTCACGGCCACGAATCCACACGGAGACCACACCGGGCGCCTCGGTGACCACCCGCTCCACGGTCATCCGATGCCGGGCGACCGCCGCGATCGGCAGGACCAGACGCCAGATCACCAGGCAGGCCGCCACCGCGACGTACATCCCCTGCCACAACAGCGTGTTGACGGGATGCCCGACGAAGTCCGCGCCGGTAGCCGTCTGATGGGAGTACACGAGGAGCACAGCCACGTAGGCGCTCAGATGCAGCAGGTACCAGATCTCATAGGAGACGTGCCGTCGCAGCGCGCGGGCGCTGGCCACTCCGACGGTGACGAACAGCAGCGCGCCCGCGGTCGCCTTCCACATCTCCGGGTAGGTCATGATCACCGTGACCAGTTCGGACAGCGGCTGATGATGCGCGGTCAGGCCATACCCCCACACCACCATCAGGACGTGGACGGCCATCAGCAGCACGACGTTCGTCCCCAGGCCGCGGTGCCAGGCCGCCAGCCGATCGAACCCGACCGCGCGTTCGAGCCCCGGCACCCGCGCCATGAGCAGGAGCTGCACCAGCATCAGGTAGGCGGCCAGCAGCCCGGCGACCCGTCCGAGCGCCGTCAGGAGCAGGCCGCCGCCGTGAAGGCTCGACGCCGAGGTGCCGAACCACCACATGGCCACGACCACGACGCCCCAGGTCACCAGCCCGACGCGCACCCCGAGCGCCGGCAGCCGGGCCGGCGCGGACCACCGCCCACGAACCGCCCCCGGTTCCGGTTTCAGTCCCGGCTCCGGTTCCCGTTCCAGTGTGAGGCTCATAGCCTCGGACGATGTGCCCGGACCCTGAGAATCGGCTGTGCGAATCCTCAGAGCTTCCCGGGAAGTCGCACCGCCCCCGCGGACGGCTCGAACCGCCCCCTCCGCACCTGGTCAGCGCGTCGGGGCCTGCCGGCGGCAGGCGTTCAGCACCGCCTCGATCTCGCCTGCCGAGGTGCCGTGAAACTCCCACAGCCGGCAGATCTCCACAGGCCGGCCGGGGCCCCCTCGACGTTCGATCTCCAGCACGTTGTTGTGAACACGCGCGTCGGCTATCTCACTCCACGGCAGACGTAGATCGTCGGGAAACCGCCGGCGCCTGATCCCGTCCGGGCCGACGGTCAACAGGCCGGGCCGGACGATCGGAGGAATCAGGGCAGCCGTCCAGACCGCGAACACGACCGACCAGAGCGCGGCCGGTACGAGCGCCCAGGCCGGCAGGTCGACGAAACCCTGGACCATCCAGGGGACAGCCGCCCCGACCGCGGAGCCCACGGCCAGGCCGACGCCGATGGCCCGCCCGAGACGCGACTCCCCGTACTCGACCGTGCCGCCCTCCCCCGTCGGCCCCGCCAGCCCCGTCGGCGCGTCGACAGACTCGGCGGGTCGGGCGGGGTGCGCACGTTCGACGGGCAGGACGACGGCAGAGCGGCTCGCCGTCCCGCGTGCGGGAGAAGGAACAGCACCGGCGGGGGCCGCGAGCACTGCGACCAGCGCCTCGTGTGCGTCCTCCGCGCCCAGCCGGACGCCGGGGTCCTTGTCGAGCAGGGAGAGGATCGTCGCGCCGAGTGGCCCTGCCCGTCGGGGCGGTTCCGGTTCGTGGGAGAGCACGGCGGCCACCGTCGCGGCCTCGGTCTCCCGGGCGAACGGCGAGACTCCCTCCGCCGCCGTGTAGAGGGTGGCGCCGAGGGAGAACAGGTCGCTGGCCGCCATTGCGCGGGCTCCGGAGAAACGCTCGGGCGCCATGTAGGCGAGCGTTCCGAGCGGGCTCTGAGTGACCGTGGAATGTGATTCCAGGACGGCAACGCCGAAGTCGACGAGAACGATCCGGCCGTCGTCGCCCAGGAGAATGTTCGCGGGCTTGACGTCCCGGTGCACGATTCCGGCCGCGTGCGCCGCGACGAGAGCGTTCAGAACCGCCAGGCCGACCCGGGCGACGTCCCCGGGGGCAAGCGGCCCCTGCTGCCCGACGACTTCCGCGAGCGAGCGCGACGGAACCCACTCCATCACGATCCACGGCAGGTCGCCCTCGTGGACGACGTCGAGGACGGTCACCACGTTGGGGTGGTCGCGCAGCAGGGCGACGACCTTCGCCTCGTGGACCACCCGCGCGAGCAGGCCACTCGACTCCGGGTCGGTCACCGCGGCGTGGAGCCGTATCTCCTTGACCGCGACGTTGACGTCGAGCAGCTCGTCCACCGCACGCCACACCGTCCCGTACGCGCCGGCGCCGAGTCGCTCCGCGAGTCGGTAACGGCCGGCTACCAGACGATCCATCGTCCCGTGCGGGTCGGAAACCACAGCATCCCCAGTCAGCTCACACCCCGCAGCTCGCTCAGGCTCCGCGGCCCGTGGGCGGTGCTTCGGTGCCGCCGTGGGCCGATTCCATCATGTCCCAGCTACGCGGCCGGGCGCGGCGGATATCCGGATACCAAGGATGAGGATCGCGCCTCCGGCGGATGATTGTCCGCGTGAACGGTCGTAGGATCACCGCTGGCGGCTCGCCCGCGCGGTGCCCTGCTTTCGGACCTCGGGCCGACAACGCTGGTGGGGACCATCGCCCGGATCTCCGATGACCGCGTTTCGTCACGAGGCCTGACTGGTGTCGGAAAGGCGTCCATGGAACCGAACCCCCCGCGGCGAAACGACAACCTGCGGTTTCGGTTGGCCGTCCTCACCGGCGACCGGATACGACGAGCCGGTTCTCTTCTCTTCGGTGACGCGGGCCGCGGGTTCCGCCGCTGGTGCGCTCTGCCGGTGGCGGTGCTGGCCGTCGCGGCGACGGGCGCGCTGTTCGCCGTCGACGCCAGGAACACAAACGCGGCGCAGGCTCACCCGGCGGGCGGCCCACCCGGCGCGGCGACCGCGGCCGCGGACCTCTCGGACAGCCCCGCCACGCCGGAGCGTGCTCCCACCGGGAGAGGTGATGCGTCCGCGCCGGGTTCTCCCGGGACGTCGCGGCCCGGCTCGGCGTCGCCATCTCCCCCACTCACCTCGACTCAGCCGCCGGCGCAGCCTCCGCCCTCGTCGGCGTCGCGTCCCGGCCCGGCCGGCCCCGAGGCCGGTTCCGCCGAACGGGTGATTCCGCCGCCGGCCACCGGGCTCACCGCGGCCCCCGGGAACGGCTCCGCCCGGATCTGCTGGAATCCAGCGCCGAACGCCACCGGCTACGTCATGTACCACCGGGACGTCACCACCGGCGAAGGCTGGTATCGGGTCCCCTACCCCGTCACCGACACCTGCAGCACCGTCACCCAGCTCACCAACGGCCACACCTACGAGTTCAAGATCCGATCGAGCAACGCCAACGGCGAGGCCGACTACTCAGGGACGGTGCAGGCACGGCCGGCCGGCACGATCCCGCCGCCGGCCACCGGGCTCACCGCGGCCCCCGGGAACGGCTCCGCCCGGATCTGCTGGAATCCAGCGCCGAACGCCACCGGCTACGTCATGTACCACCGGGACGTCACCACCGGCGAAGGCTGGTATCGGGTCCCCTACCCCGTCACCGACACCTGCAGCACCGTCACCCAGCTCACCAACGGCCACACCTACGAGTTCAAGATCCGATCGAGCAACGCCAACGGCGAGGCCGACTACTCAGGGACCGCCGCCGCCACGCCCGGCTGACATCCGTCCCGAAGGCCTGTCCGGCCGGCCGGCGCTACCCGAGCTCGACGATCCGCGTGGGATTGAGCGTGATCACGACCCGGTCCTCCCTGGGCCCCTCGAAGGTCTCCAGATCACTGCCGTAGAGGCCGAGAAGGCGGCTTAGGAACTCCAGGCCGGGATCATCGGTGATCTCCGCGGTGGCGCGGATCTCCAAGGTCCGGAAGGGATTCTGTGGATCAATGACGAACAGCGTCACCTTCGGATGCGCCAGCAGGTTCCGGTACTTCTGCCTGCTCTTGGTCAGCGAGGTGCGCACGACGTCGCCGTCGAGCATCGCCCAGATGGCGGTGACCTGGGGCTGCCCGTCGGCACCGACCGTGGCGAAGGTGACCGTACGGGGCTTCGCCAGCAGATCGCGGTGGCTGGGCGAGATGGTCAGCATTCGTGGGCTCCTCCGCTCGCTCGCGAGACGCCCGCCAGATCGGGCCAAGGCGTCGTCGCATCGACCATAGTCGCCGCTCTGGAGGACCCTGGAGACCGCTCAGGATTATCCCCCGCAGGACTTCTTTCCCAACTCGTTACAGCTAAGCAGGCGCATGCGGCACACTGCGTGCGTGGCCGGAGACAGAGAGGTGGGACGCCAGGTGGACGACAGCGAATGCGTGTTCTGCGCGATTGTCCACCGTGGAGCCGCCGCGAGCATCATCCATGAGGACGACACGGCCCTGACCTTCATGGATCATCGGCCGGTAACGCCAGGGCATCTTCTGGTCATACCGAAGGCACACGCCGTGGGGCTGGAAGATCTCGACGAGCGGGCAGGCGCACAGGTCTGGCTGGTCGCCCACCGGCTCGGCCGCGCATTGCGTCGATCAGGCCTGCGATGCGAAGGCGTCAACCTGTTCCTCGCCGACGGCGAGGCCGCCTTCCAGGAGGTCTTCCACGTCCACCTGCACGTTTTCCCGCGGTTCACCGGCGACAGCTTCCGCCTGGACGCGGACTGGCGCCTGCGCGATCGCGGCGAGCTTGACAGGTCCGCCGAGGCGTTGCGCCTCGGCATGTCCCGGCTCGACTGTTGACTCGAAGGCAGGGTATTGGAATTCGAAGCCCATCACCACGAGGAGGGAACCCGCATTGAGCGACGACGCAAGCCCTGACGAAGAAGCCCTCGTCTTCGAAGTCGCCGACTACGGTGATGCCCATCACGCAATCACAGCTTACCGTGAGAACGGCGTCGTGATTGTGGACTACCGGGCAGCGGACGAGGCCACCCAGCGCCGGGTAGCCGACATCTGTACCGGTGCGAGCCTCGCACGCGGGTTCTCCCCGTTCAGGCTCGCCACGGGGGTTTACTTTCTGACAACCGGAAGATTCCCGACAAGGACTGAACGGCAGAAGTTCAGGGACTGATGGTTCAGGAGGCGTCGTCGTAGCCCTCCCGGACGGCGAAGCGGGTCAGCTCGACGCGGTTGCGGAGTTGGAGCTTCCCGAGCACGTTGTGAACGTGGTTCTGGACCGTCCGGTGCGACACACCCAGCTGGCGGGCGGCATCCCGGGCGGACAGGCCCTTCGCGACCAGTCTGAGCACCTCGACCTCCCGTGCGGTCAGCCGTGGAGCCGTGGACGAGCCGGGATCCGAACGTGAGCCGGAGTTCCGCGCCGCCCGGGAGTTCTCGCCGAGGACGAGCGCCGCCAGCCCGGCGGTGAAGACCGCGACCCCCCGTGCCGTGCGACGGACCGCGTCGACAAGCTCCTCAGGACGGGCCGACTTGAGCAGGTACCCGGAAGCTCCGGCCTTGACCGCTTCCAGCACATCGGCCTGCTCCCCGGAAGCGGACACCACGAGCACCGAAGCCGGAGCACCGGTGAGTGGATATGGAGACTCGGCCGAGCCGACCAGGGCACGTATCACCTCGACGCCCGAGCCATCGGGCAGCCCCAGATCCAGGACGACGATCTCAGGCCGGGTCGCCGCGAGCACGCGCAGCGCCTGCGCGACGGAGCCCGCGGTACCGACGACCACGAAGCCCGCTTCGGCGATGTCCCGGCTCAGCGCCTCGCGCCACAGCGGATGGTCATCGACGACGACCACGCGGCCGCCGCGGCGCGCTCCGCCGGAATCGTCAACCCCGGTAACCGCGTCGTCATCGTCAGCG
This sequence comes from Frankia sp. Hr75.2, assembly GCF_949319125.1. NCBI lineage: Bacteria > Bacillati > Actinomycetota > Actinomycetes > Frankiales > Frankiaceae > Frankia > Frankia sp. Hr75.2. The sequence goes on from NZ_CASGGV010000327.1 coordinate 29,147, forward strand.
CGGGACACGCAGCTCGACCTCCGTCCCCTGCCCGGGACGGCCGGTGACGACGACGTCGCCACCGAGATCCCGGATCCGTCCACAGACGGAGACCGCGAGACCGAGCCGGCCCTCCGCGGCAGCCTGCTCGGCCCGTCCAGGTTCGATGCCGATCCCGTCGTCGCGGACGGTCACGGTCACCGAATCGCCGTCGTCCTCGAGCAGCAGCCACGCCGAGGCTCCGGGTCCGGCGTGCGTGGCCACGTTGTTCAACGCAGCTCGGACGGCGGCGACAACCTCGTCGGCGTGATCTGCCGGTAGCGGTACCGGCGTGCCCGGGGTGGAGACCGTCACGACCGCCGGCATGTCCTCGGCCGACGGGCCGGAGATCATCCCGGACAAGGCAGGGCCGGGCGGGATCACCCGTCTCACCGCGGTCGTCGAACGTGACATCCGCGCCAGACCCGTCAGCAGTGGCTCAAGATCTGCTTCGGGGCGGGCGGGCCGCGACGATCCACCCCCACGGTCTGCCCCCCTGCGGCCTGCTGCGTCCCTGCGGCCTGGTCCCGTCTCGCGTCCGGTCGGACGTCCCAGCTCGACGGGCTGAGAGGTTCCGGGGGTACGTAGGAGATCACGCAGCGCCGACTCCTGGGCGGCGGCGAGCCTGGCGACGTCGGCCGCCGCCATACCGCGCTCCGCCTCGCGCGCGATCAACGACAGAACCTGGAGCACGCTGTCGTGGACGCCTCGGGCGAGACGCTCCCGCTCGGCGTCCCCGGCCCGCGCCGCCAGCACGTCGGCCAGCGCGGACTCGGCGCGAATGGCAGTCCGGCTCAGATAGCCGACGACGATTCCCGACACGACGAACAGGACCGCCGGCCTGACTGAGGAGTCGCTCACCGAACCGCTGGCGACGAAGGAGGCCACGGCCAGTGCCGAACCGCCGGCGGCCCCGCCCGCGGTTCCGCCGGCCAGCGCGGCGCTGAACACGCCGCTCGCCGTCCACAGCGCGGGCAGGACGTCCGTGGACCCGGCCGGGCTCACCACACCGCACGTCAGCATCACGGCAACACAGACCACGACATCGGCCACAACCAGGCCATACCGTCGCCACGGCCGCCAGCCGCCGGCCGCCGGCGCGAGCCACGACATGACAACCGACCAGACCGCCAGCACACCGAACCAGGCGAGGCCACGCCCCGGGTGCGGCGTCTGGCCCAGATCGAGCCCGACCGTCGCGACGGCGTAGGCCGCCGCCACCAGGCGGAAGACGGCGAGCGATCGCCACAGCGCGCCACGCACACCTTCCGCTGCGCGAAACCGGTCCGGTCCTCGCGACATCCGCACCCGGCAAGTGTGGCAGAAAGTCCAGGTTCGAGATGAGTACGGTTACTCAGGCCAACCGGCTCCAATGAGCCGAGACTAGTCCCATGACCCATTCCAAGCCCCTCGTCCCCAGGACCACGACCGCGTTCATGGTGCAGGCCGCGCTTTCCTTCGGCATCTCGGTGGTCGCGGTCACCTACGCGATCGCCCATCTCCCGGGGGATGCGTGGATACGCGGCTTTCTCCTGCTCGGCATGCTGTATATCATCACGTCCACGTTCACGCTCGCCAAATGCGTCCGTGACCAACAGGAGGCGTCCGCGGTCATCAGCCGGGTTGACCAGGCCCGCCTGGAGCGGTTTCTCGCCGAACACGACCCCTTCAAACAAACGGTCGGGCACTGACGGACGGGTTGGGGCCGAACCGTTCATCAGCTTCTGCACCCCGGCGCAAGACCACGCTGGCCCGCGAAGCCGGCGTCCGCCGAACACCGGAGCGTGGCCCTGCTGCTACCAGCCTCGGCGCGGTCTTGGCGGGCGTCGCGCCGGTTGCCACGGTGCTCGGGGAGGCGCGCCACAGTCGCTGCGGCGCCCGGCTGCCGGCGATCGTCACTCGGCACGCCGGTGCGGGCGGCACCCGCGCTCCGCGACCAGCGTAGGCAGAACGTAGGAAGGGAGAACGCCGTGCAGGACCGCGACGTGCTGTTCGGGTTCGGGCTCGAGACCGGGGTCGGCGAGGTGGACGCTTTGCTCGCGCACGCGACGCAGGCCGACCGGGATGGGCTCGACCTGGTCACGCTTTCCGACCATCCGTACCTGGCCGACAGGCTGGACGCGTACGCCGCGCTCGGCGTCGTCCTCGGCCGGACGACGTCCATCACCGGCGCGGTGAACGTCACCAACACTCCGAGCCGTCCCGCGCCGATGCTGGCGCGCACGATCAGCGCGTTGTCCGCGCTCTCGGGCGGCCGGGTCGTCCTGGGGGTCGGAGCTGGCGGACTCTGGTCGGAGATCGTGAAACTGGGCGTCGAACCGCTGACACCGGCGCGGGCCGTGCGTGCCATGGCGGAAACCATCATCCTGGTGCGGGCATTGACCGGCGGCGGCGATCCAGTGACCTTCGAGGGCGAATTCCACCGGGTGACCGACCTGGTTCCTTCACTCTCCCCGACACCCGCGATCTGGACGGGCTCGGTAGGTTCACAGTCATTGGCCGTCACCGGAAGGCTGGCCGACGGGTGGATTCCCGGCCATGCCGCCGACTGGCTCAGCTCACGGTTCGCCGAATCTCGCCCGCTCATCGACGAGGCGGCCGCAGCGGCCGGCCGGAACCCGGCGGACGTCGCGACCATCTACAACGTGCAGGGCCGCATCACAGCCTCGCCGTTGCCCGCTTTCCGTGACGATTCCGGCCGCTGGTTCGGCGGATCGGTGGATCAGTGGGTGGACGAGCTGACATCGGCCGTCCTGGAGCACGGAGCCGCCGGTTTCATCTGCTTCCCGGTCGACGACGGGACCGGGACGGATGTTGCCCTGGGCAGGTGGGCACGAGAGATCGTCCCGGCGGTGCGCGAGGCGATCGACAGGCCCTGACGGGAGCTGAGTTGCCACTGGCGTGGGCCGTTTTCCGCCCTCCTGCGGACTGTTTGCGGATTGCAGGTCACGCTGATTCGCGGAGGACCCTGCGCACAATCTCTTCGACCTGCTCCACGCTCACGACAGGAGCCTCGGGGCTCTGCACCGCCCGGGCGAGGATGCGCCGGACCAGAGCCGAGGTCGGCAGGTGCTCGGCGGCCGCACGGGCCTTGAGAGCCTCCGCCAACGACGCGGGAACCCGCACGGACACGACGGCCTGCTCGGCTTCCACGGCCTCCGCTTCGGCAGCCTCGGCCTCCTCGGCCGCGTACTCGGCTCGGATCGCGTCACGCCGGGCACGCCTGGACGAATCAGTCACCGCCGCTCTCCCCCTCCAGGTAGTCCCGAAGATCGCTTCCACGGGTCTTCCACGCGGTGATCCCAGCCTCGTCGATCGGATCGACGATCACGGTCAGCACGAACCCGGCACTGCGCGAGTACCCGATCAGGCGGGCCGAGCCCATCCTGCTCCTCGGATCCGGGTCACGAACGACCCTCCGCGGATCCTTCACCGCCTCCAAGGTCCACTCAGGTTCGATGTCGGTCGCGCCGGGATAACGATCAGACCGATGTCGGATGTATTCCGCGTCCTCCTGGTCCCACCAAAGGCCGTCCACCACAACTTACAGTGTCACACATCTACTCACACGGGTGAACGAGGGTCAGACACCGACTACAGCGAGGCAACACGGCACCCGACGCAGACGTGCGACCCTGGCCATCCAGCGGGCGCCCTGCGGACTGCCTGAAGGGTTCCCGCGAAACCCGCAGGTCAGGCCGTTGTAGCCCTCGCTGCCACCTTCATCTGCTTCTTGTAGTCGCGGACCTTGTCGCGACTCTGCTGGTCAACGATGTCGGCCACCGAGAGGTAGCTGCCGGCCTCACCGAACGGAGCGGTGGCCTCCCGCCAACCCTCGGCCTCGACGCCGAGCTGCTTGCCGAGCAACGCCACGAAGATCTTCGCCTTCTGGATCCCGAAGCCGGGTAGCGCCGCGACCCGCTTCAGTAGATCCTTCCCGTCCGCGGCAGCCGTCCACACCCGCGCGGCATCACCGTCGTAGCTGTCGATGACGATCTGACAGAGCTTCTGGGTCCGCTGCGCCATCGCCGCCGGGAAACGGTGCAACGCAGGCTGGATCGAGAAAACCGCAGCCAGCTCGTCCGGATCCATCCCCGCCAGGTCCACCGCGTCCAACGAACGGCCGAGCCGGCGCGTCAGCTCCAGCGGGGCCGCGAACGCCCGCTCCAACGGGATCTGCTGGTCCAGCACCATCCCGATCAGCAGCGCCAACGGGTCGTTCGTCAGCAGCTCGTCCGCCTCGGCGATCTGGCTCAGATGCAGTCCCACGGCACCACCGTAGACCTCACGTCGCGACAGCAAGGGACCACTTCGCTGACACCGCCACCTGACCCGCCGGCCTGCCGGCTTCAAAGACGTCGGCCGTGCGGTGGGCACGATGGTCGCCGAGCGCTACTTCGCCTGTCCGGTTCGTCAAGGACCTCTGCGAGCGGGGCGAGTCAGACGGACACCTGCCCTTGGGCCGACTGATCCCGGCGGAGGCGGCCGCCGCCGACGGGTCGGCGCGTGAGCCACAGCGTCGACATCAGCGCCAGCCCCCAATAGAAGAACCATGGATCCCACAGGAAGGCGTGCCAGGTCAACGCTCGCCGATCGGCCTGCTCGCCTGCCGGGATCAGACCGCTCAGGACGAGACAGCCGACCGCCGTCAGAAGGCCACCGTAGATCGCGAGGACAGTCGCGGCGATCCAGCTCAACAGGCGGGGAACCCGTCCGGCCGTCCACGGCGGAAACCGTCCCGGCCCGGCGGTCAGTACCGGCGCGGCCAGGGCCACCGCGAGCTTGACGCCGACGATCACCCACAGCGCGAGGGTGATGCCAGTGCCATGCCGACGCCCCTGCCGCTCGATCTCACCGCCGACCGTCTCCAACAGCCCGGTGCCGCCCACCGCCCAGTAGGCGCTGACGGCGGCGCTGCTCAGCCCCAGTACGACCGCCACCACCGCGGCGGCGACGGCGGCGGACACTCGACTCCCGGGAGTCCGAGTAGGTCCGACATTCACGTGGTCACCAGACGAACTTCCCCACAGGCAGCCCCGCGGCGGAGGGCAGCGGCGACACAAACGCGGTGCCGCAGGCCAAACCTGGCGCTACGCGCCAGACAGGTGCGGACCCCGTCCCGCCCACTCCATCTTTCCGATACTGACTGGTCCAGCACCATGCCGATCAAAAGCGCCAACGGGTCATTGGTCAGCAGCGCGTCGGCCTCGGCGATCTGACTCAGGTGCAGTCCCACGAATCAACGGTAGCCCACCACGTCACGGCGACCGCCGCGACGCCGGTCAGATCATCACCAGGACGCAGCCGCGTTGTCACGCTTCATAGTCGGCCGCCGGGCGGCGCCCGACTGGCGCTGCCCGGCGGCTGGCCGGGCTGTCAGGTCGTGGATCCCCGTGGCCTATCCATCGGCTGGACGCAGCAGCATCCACTGGTGGCCGTACGGGTCCGCCATACGGCCGGCCCGGCCGTATGGGTGATTGGCTATGGGGTGGATGACGGTCGCTCCCCGTTCGAGCATCGCCGCCGCGGTGGCGTCCGGATCGGCTACCTCCACGGCCATGATGACCGGTGTGCCGCCGAGGCTCGGCGGCGCCGGGTCGCCGTATCCCTCATCTCTGACGGACATGCGCGCACTGCCGATCGTCAGCTCGGCGTCCACGATCCGGCCGTCCTCGTCGAGGTGTCGTTCCTTCTCCACGGCGCCGAAGACGTCGCGGTAGAAGGCGATGGCGCCGGCGGCGTTGATCACGACCAGGCGCGGGTAAACAACGGTAGCGGTCTGCATGGCACGATCGTCGCCGTGTCCAACCGGGTTGGATTGGAAGAATCAGTCGATCAACGGTACGTGGTTGGGCGCGTCGGCCGAGCGGGACCGGTAGGTCCCTGGCGTCAGGCCCGACAGGCCCCGAAATTCGTTGATCAAATGGGCCTGATCATAGAACCCACAGTCCACGGCCAGTCGAGCCCAGTCCGGATCGTCCCTGCCGCCGGCCGCGCGCAGGAGTCGCTGGAACCGACGCACCCGGCTGAACCGCTTGGGCGCCAGCCCGGTACGAGAGGTGAACCGACGGTTCAGGCGGCGCGGTGTCCAGCCGAGCATGTCGGCGACGGCGCCTACTGAGATCCCCGTGTGCAGCGCCGTCGCGGCCGCGGTCACCGCTGGATCCCGTTCGAGGGCGCGGGCGGCCTGGTGGACCAACGTCTCCTCGACGACGCGCAGCGCACCGGCCGGGCTACCGGCTTCGAGCAGACGCTCTCGCAGGCCCGCGCCGGCCGGCCCCCACAGATCACCGAGGCCGACCAGCCGACCGCGCACGTCCGCGCCGTCGACCGGAAAGAACGGATAGGCGCCGCCCGCACGGAAGGCGACCCAGACGATCTCCCGTTGCGCGGCAGAGTCGATCAGACCCGGGCGGTCTGTCGGTCCCTGCAGTGCCGCTCCCTCAACAC
>NZ_CASGGV010000328.1:0-34089 GCF_949319125.1 Frankia sp. Hr75.2
CCGCCACACTTTCGCTACGCGTGGTCATATTGTCTACTTAATTGGTAGAGAATATGGGCTATACTCTTGGTGTGCGCGTGTTTTTCCGCCCGGGAGGAGGGCCGGCATGGCGCTGCCTGATTTCGTCGTCATCGGGGCTCCCGAAGCCGGGACGTCGAGCCTGCACGCCGCGCTCACCCGCCACCTGGGCCTGGCGATGTCCCCCGTGGCGGAACCGGGCTACTTCCTGACCTCCGGACGTCCCCGGGACGACGCCAGCCCCCCCGGCCACGGCGGCGGTGCCAGCTCCGGCGGTCCCGTTGGCCCTGCCGGCCATCCTGGTCTCGGCGGTTCCGCCAGCCCCACCGGTCTCTCCGGCCCCGGTGGCTCCGGTGACCTCGCTGGCACCGGGGGATCTCGGGCCGCGGGCGGTGCTGGCTTAACCAGCGAGAACTACATTTGGTGCCTTTCGGACTATGAGACGTTGTTCCGGGGTGGTGACGGGCGTCGTCCGCGCGGTGAGAGCACTCCTTACTACCTTGCCGAGTTCTCCGCCCAGCGGCGGATGCACGAGCTTCTGCCCTACCTGCGGATGATCGCCGTCCTGCGTGACCCGGTGGAGCGCGCCTACGCGAACTGGCTCGCGCACCGAAGGACCGGGCTGGAACCGCTGCCGACCCTGATCGAGGCGCTCGACGCCGAGGAGGAACGGTGCGCGGCCGGCTGGAGTCGCAGGTGGCGGTACGCCGAGCTCGGGAGGTACGGCGTCCAGCTGCGGCGGTTGTACACCCTGTTTCCGCCGAGCCAGGTGCTGCTGGTGCGTTACCGGGACCTGGTCCTCGAACCCGCGGCCGTGCTGCGCCGCGTCTGCGGATTCGTCGGGGCGGTCGACCCGGCGGCCGGTTTCGGGTGCGACAGCCGGATTTTCGCGCCGGCGACAATCGATCCCGGCACGACACGCGTTGTCAGGGAGGCGGTCCCGGCGGCCGTCGATCCGATGGACGCCGTGCTGGCCGAGCTGCGGCGCAGCCTCAGGCCGGGTCCGCCGCCACCGCCCGGCCTGCGCGAACAGGTCCTCGACCGGTTCCGGGACGACATCGCCCTACTTGGCCAGCTGACGGGATCCTCTTTCGCGGAGTGGCTCGACCGCGGCGACCTCCCCCTGACCGCCGGCCGCTGACCCGCGCCCGCCGGCCCGCCGACGGCTGACCTGCCGGAGGTGGACGCGCGGCCTGAAGACGGTAGCGTCGGCCCGGATGAGCACACAAGCGGGTGACAAGGCCGAGCCGGACGTGGTGGAACTGCGTCCGCTGCCCTACGACGGTGTCCGCTCCGTCGCGGTCGGCACCGTCATGTGGCTGATCGCCCTACTGGTCATGATCCCGTTCGCCGACGATCTGCGGGCGGATGGCCGGCTCTGGTGGATCGCGACGGCGGCGGTCGGCTTCGTGCTCGGGCTCATGGGCCTGTGGGTCGTCGTGCGACGCCGGAATCGGCTGCGCGCGACCGCCGCCGAGCCCGACTGAGCACCAGGAGTCAAAGATCGTCGAGGTCGTCCTCGGCCTGACGGCGGCCGGCGCCGTCGGGATCCCGCAACGCGGCGGCCAGTCCGTGCCGGCGCTCCCACTGGCCGGCCCGCCAGGCCAGAGCCCGGGCGAGCGCGTCCGTGCCGGCCTCGGCGTCGACGTGGATCTCACCGCCGATGCCGCCGACGACCCGCCACGGCACCCGGACCCGTCCCCCGCCCAGGCTTGAGATCCACAGCTCGGGATGGACCTGGTACCGCGCGACGAGGGGACGCGCGGCGCCCGGCACCGCGGCCAGGTCGACCCCGTCGAGCGAATCCGGGGTGTCCGCGGCCCCGACCAGGGTCGCGCTCCCGACGACGACCGCGTTGCCGGCCACCATGACGGTCCTCGTCACGGCCCTGCCCGGAACCGCACCGCGAGCGAAGTCGGCCAGCTCCGAGGCGAGACGCAGCCCGAGGATGTGCGCGGCCTCGGCGGCGCGATCCAGTGGCAGGCGCAGCGCGGGATGGTCGGCGCCGATCACTTCGAGCAGGTCCGGTGCGTCCACGACCACCACGTCGGCGGAGCGGAACACCCCGGTCGGGGTTCGTACGGTCAGCGGCGGATCCAGCCTTGGGCCGGTCGTGCCGGAGGGGTCGGCCCCGAGCAGGCCGGCCGCGCTCACCGCGGCCATGTAGAGCGTCCGGGCCGCCGGCCAGCCGATCTCGCGGTCGGCGTCGCCGAGCCGGTCCAGCAGGTCGATCACCGCGTCCGGGTCGGTGAGCACGTCGTCGAGGGTGAGCCGGCAGCCGAGCCGGCGCAGCAGCTCCGGGTCGACGCCCGGCAGCGGCGCACCCGGCGCGAACAGCCCGGTCAGCAACGGATCGGCGCCGGGCAGGACGAGCTCGCCCGGGGGGAGCCGGGTGTCCGGGTCGCCATCCACCGGCAGCAGCGCGTGCCGGGCCAGCCACCAGCGGGTGTACGAGGGTTCGGCGCCGAGAACCACCCGGCGCAGGGGCGGGCGGGCGAGCTCCGCAAGCGCCTCCGGCCATGCGTCGGGGTCGACGAGCTCAAGGTCGCGGACGGCCGCGAAATGCCGGACAACCCGCGGCGCCCCTGGCACACCGTGCGCTCCTGGCACACCGTGCGCTCCCGGCACACCGTGTCCACCCGGCACGCCAGCCGCGCCGGGCCCGCGGCCGGAGCCTCGCCCGTCACCGGAAGCCGCGGTGCCCCGTTCCCCCGTCCGGTCGGCGGCATCGTGGACGTCGTCCGCCCAGGTGTCGCTGTCGTCAAGCTCGAGCAGGACGGGCTCGTCCGGGTCGAGGGTCACGTCCGACGCGTAGAGGACGCCGAAGGTCCGCAGGACGCCGACGGCTTCGAGGACATGGTCCGGCCAGGCGGTGCTCAGCCGTGGGTCCAGGGCGCCGAACGGCGCGTCCTCGGCCAGCAGGCGGTCGAGCGGTCCGTCGGCGATCACCAGCTCGGACGCGGGCGCGAAGCCGCCGCCCTGTTCCGGGAGCAGCAGCCCACCCAGCCACGACGGCATCGCGGACGGCCCCTGCTCCGGGTGCGGATCACCCACGGTGTCGGACGGGAAGCCGCCGCCGTCCAGCCCGTCATTGCGGTCGTGCCCGTCCACATGTGCGGTGTGCTCGTCCGAATGGACGGTGCGCCCGTCTGAACTGGTGGCGTGCTCGTCCGGATGAGCGGTGTGTCCATCCGGGACAATCGCGCGCACCAGCGCGAGTACGGCGGCGGCGAGGGCGTCCAGCTCGCCGGGGTCGTCGTCGGGGTCGGCCTGGGTGACGGCCTCGCGTACCGCCGGGTCCCGCAGCACCCCGGCCGGCGTGCCCTCCGAGGCGCCCAGGGTCCGCAGCGCGTCGCGGGCCGTACCCGCGCACGCGTCGGGATGGACGACGCGCAGCGGCAGCCCCGATCGGGCCAGGGCCACCACGTCCAGATCGGGGGTGGGTAGCAGGGCCCCGCGCGGTCCGGTGACCATCCGGCTGGGTGGTGTCGCCAGGTCGGCTCCACCCCCGTCCGGTCCGGTCCCGGTGGACGGATCAGCATGGGCGAAGGCCGGCGTGGAGCCGAGGTCGTCGCCGTCGGGCACGACCACGACCGGAACCGGCAGCGCGCCCAGGGCGTCCCGGTCGGGTGCGGTCAGCAACAGCGGGTACAGCCCGGCCCACCAGGACGGCGTCCGCCGCATGCCGCGCAGGACCTCGACGACGGCCCCGGTGTCCAGGCGGCGGACGCCCAGGAGGTCGAGGGCGGGCCGGCGGCGCCGGGTGGCGAACTCGGCCGGCAGCAGCCCGTCGAGCACGGCCTCGTCAGCCTTCCCCGCCGCGGCAAAGTCCGCCAGGTCCGGGTCCGTCATCTCCGTCCGGTCCAGGTCCAGGTCCGCCAGGTCTGTCAGGGCCGCGCCGTCCGGATGGCGGGGGTCACCGGCGCCCGCCCCGCCCCCGGTGAGGTCGGTGCCGGAGCCCGTCTCGGCGCCCGCGCGCAGCAGGTCGGTGACGGCGTCCGTGGCGGGGCCGAGGTCCAGGACGAGGCAGTCCCGGCCGCGGCGGCCGCCCGGCAGGACGGGGGCGTCCGGCAGCAGCGCGAGCAGGCGGTCGCGCAGCCGGCCGTCCACCTCGCTGCGGGGCAGCCCGGTCGGCACGAGGTCCAGGACGGTGAGGGGATCGGGAGCCGCGTGGCGCTCCCCGTCCGCGCCGTGGTCACCGCTCTCGGCGCCGTCCGGTCGGGCGGTGGCCAGGTGAGCGGCGAGCGCGACGACCGTGTCGGCGAGCCGGTCGGTGAGCCAGTCCCGCAGGGGCCCGGGCACGGTGTGCCGTCGGGACGGATCGAGCGGCAGGTCGACGCTGATCAGCGCGGGCAGGCCGACGGCCTCGTCGGTCGGCTGCGGCGCGCGCACCACCTGCGCCACCTCGGCGGGCCAGCCGCCGTCCGGGATCATCACCCGGGCGTTGTAGGTGGTCCTGTCACGCTCCTCGACCGGGCGGTCGGCGAGCAGCTCGGACGGGATCGAGCCGCGGTGGACACAGCCGCGCCACCGCGTGCCGTCGACGGTGGCGATTTCGAGGTCGGTTCCGTCCGGCCCGGGGAGCACCGGCTCCCAGACACACCGGTGGGTTCGGACGTCGCCGTCCACCTCGACGACGATCTCCTCAAGGCCGGGCAGGACGAGGGGCAGCGTGGGGTCGAACGCGGCGATGAGCTCGCGTGCCGTGGCCGCCGCCGCCGTGTCCCGCAGCGGCAGCCGGACGACGGTGTCGAACCCGTCGCCGGGCCCGGACGCCGGGTCGCCGAGGTCGAAGGGCAGGCGCAGGACGGGCACGGCGCCGGCGCGGCGGTCGAGCTCGCGGCGCAGTGCGTCCGCGCCCGTCGCGACAACCAGGTCGGCGGTGCGCTGGCGCGACCACTCCACCCCGCGCCACGCCACGCCGTGCCGGTCCACCCCGTGCCGTTCCACCCCGCGCAGGTCCGTACTGTGCTGGTCCGTACTGTGCTGGTCGGCGTCACGCCAGTCCGCCGCGTCGCCGGGGCCCGAGGGCGCCCGGGAGACGATCGACGGCGTGTCCGTCACCGCGAGGACCGCGGCGAAGCCGGCGCCGAAGCGGCCGACTGCCTGCACGTCGCGCTTCGCGGACGCGCGCAGCGTCGACAGGGCCTCGACGCCGGCGGCGGTCAGCGGGGCGCCGGTGTTCGCCACCTCGAGCAGCCCACCCGGCCCGCCGTGCGGGTGCTGCTCCGACGTGAGCCTGATGTGTACCTTTGCCGGCACACCGGCGGCCGCCGCCGCGTCGACCGCGTTCTGGAGGAGCTCGACGAGCAGGCGGTCCCGGTAGGCGCCGAGAGCGGCGTCCTCCTCGGCGTTCGCGTCCTCCCGGAAGCGGCTCGCGGAGGCGGTCCACGCCTCGATGACACGTGCCCGAAGCGCCGCGGTGTCGAACGGGGTGGCATCCACGGCCTCATCCTCGCCCGTGGCGGGACGGCCGAGCGGCGAGGGGTGCCGCGGCCGGCGTCCCGAGAGACGCCGCCGCCGCGCGGGACCGCTGTGCGCGAGCGCCGTGTGGACGCCGGTGGGACAGCGGTGGGACGGCGGCACGCACGAGAGGGGAGACGAGTCCGGTGGCACGGGGCGATGCGCAGGACGGCGATGCGCGCGGCGGCGCGGCCCGGGAAGGTACTGCGCGGGGTCGCGCGGGGCGGGGGGGCTCGGCGCGGCGCGGGGGGCGCGGCGGCGCGGCGGGATTCGCTCCGGCGCTGCCAGGGGCCCTGGAGGAGCAGTGGAAGGCGATCTCCGGCCACGTCGGCGGGCTCCCCGACGAGGCGTTCGCGGCCCCGAGCGCACTGCCCGGCTGGACTACCGCCGAGCTCGTGCTGCACACCGCGCGCTCGGCACTCACCCTCAGCGCCGCGCTGCGCGGGGACCCGGCGCCAGGCCTGGCCAGGGGATCAACGCCCAGCCTGGCCGGGGGATCAGCGGGCGGCTCGGGCGGAGGACCGGCGGGCGGCTCGGGAGCGGAGTCGAGCCTGGCCCGGACCGGCGGTGCGCCGCTCGTGACCGCGGCCGACTACCTGGCCGGCACCGGAGCCCGGGCCGGGGCGATCGCGGCCACGGTCCGGGATCTCGCCGCCGGCCAGGCTCCGGAGGCGGTGCGCGTGGCCTTCCGGGACGCCGCCGCGGGCGCCGCGGCGGACCTGGCTCGCCTCCCACCGGACGAGATCGCCGACCGGCTGGTGATCACCGCGGGTGGGCGTATGCGGTTGGGTGAGTTTTTGCTCACCCGAGCGGTGGAAGCGGTCGTCCACGGCCTGGACCTGGGTGTGCCCCCGGCGCGCCCCGCGTTGAAGACCGTCGTGCGGCTGTTCACGTCGATGCTCGCCCAGCGCGCTCCGGGGCACGCGGTGGAGCTGCGGGTGCCCCCCTTCTCCGCCGTGCAGATCGTCGAGGGGCCTCGGCACACCCGCGGTACACCGCCGAACGTCGTCGAGGCCGACCCGGCCGCGTTCGTCCTGATCGCGACGGGCCGGCTGGCCTGGGAGGCGGCGCTCGCCGACGGCCGGATCCGCGCCAGCGGTGAGCGTGCCGATCTACGGTTCCTGCTGCCGCTGCTCGCCTGACCGCATCCGGCCCGCCTGCCGGACAGCACCGGGCCGGCCTGCCCTGACGGCATCCGCCGCCCGCTCGACGGCACCCGCCGTCCGCCTGACGGCGCCTGGATGTTTGTCTGGTCGCAACCGGGCGGGCCGGTGTGCGTGTTTGTCGTGTTTTCTTTGTGACCTCTGCGTCGCGTGACGGGGGAGATCGCGCTCGACCGGCCGATCGGCGTCCCCGCTGCTAGCGTTGGTTATGTGGGGAGTCGAGGGCGGGCGTGAACGTCGGGTGGTCCCGGGGTGCTTCCCGTGGCTGTCGGTTGATGTGAGTGTCGTCATGCCCGGGGGTGTCACGACATTGCCTTGAACCCGCCCCGTTCCTCCCGACATCTCGGTCACCCTGACCTCTCTAGGAGACCTGGTGCCACACGTCGCCCACAGCGACGACCCCGCATCTCGCCGGGAGTCGACGTCCGTCCGCCGCCCGCCGCAGTCTCGCGACGGCCGCCGTCGCGACGGCCTTCTCCACGGTGCCCCGCGCAACGGTGATCCTCTCGGCGGTGATCCTCTCGACGACGATCCCGGCCCGCGCGACGCCTGTGGCGTCTTCGGTGTCTGGGCGCCCGGGGAGGACGTGGCGAACCTCACCTACTACGGCCTCTACGCCCTCCAGCACCGCGGCCAGGAGGCCGCCGGGATGGCGGTCGGCGACGGCCGCACCGTCGTCGTGTTCAAGGAACTGGGTCTGGTTGCCCAGGTCTTCGACGAGATCACCCTCTCCAGCCTGTCGGGGCACGTGGCCGTCGGGCACACCCGGTACTCGACCACAGGCTCGTCCACCTGGGAGAACGCCCAGCCGTCCTACCGGACGGCGGGTTTCGGCGGGCCGATCGCGCTCGGCCACAACGGCAACCTGACGAACATCATCGAGTTGGCCGGGTCGCTCGGCGACAGCGAGGGCGGCCAGGGCGCCACCACCGACTCCGACCTGATCACCGCGATGCTCGCCGCGCATCCTGGCCCGACCCTGGTCGACGCCGCGATGGACGTCCTGCCCCGGCTGGCGGGGGCCTTCTCGCTGGCGTTCGCGGACGCGTCGACCCTGTACGCGGCGCGGGACCCGCACGGCATCCATCCACTGGTGCTGGGCCGGCTCGACGACCGGCCGGACGGCGCGTGGATCGTCGCCAGCGAGACCGCGGCGCTCGACATCGTGGGCGCCCGCTTCGTCCGCGAGATCGAGCCCGGTGAGCTGGTCGTCATCGACGCAGGCGGCCCGCGCTCGCTCACGTTCGCCCAGGCCGACCGGCATGTCTGCCTGTTCGAGTACGTCTACCTCGCCCGCCCGGACACGACGATCGGTGGCCGGTCGGTGCACGCCACCCGGGTCGAGGTGGGCCGGCGGCTCGCCCGGGAGGCACCGGTCGAGGCCGACCTGGTGATCCCGGTCCCGCAGTCCGGTGTGCCGGCCGCGGTCGGCTTCGCCGAGGCGTCCGGCATCCCGTTCGGTGAGGGCCTGGTCAAGAACTCCTACGTCGGGCGGACGTTCATCCAGCCGTCGCAGACCATCCGCCAGCGGGGCATCCGGCTCAAGCTGAACCCGTTGCGCGACGTCATCGAGGGCCGCCGGCTCGTCGTCGTGGACGACTCGATCGTGCGTGGCAACACCCAGCGGGCCCTGGTGCGGATGCTGCGCGAGGCCGGGGCGACCGAGGTGCACGTGCGGATCTCGTCGCCCCCGGTGCGGTGGCCCTGTTTCTACGGCATCGACTTCGCCACCCGCGCCGAGCTGATCGCCAGCGGCTGTGGCGTGGAGGAGATCCGGCGCTCGCTGGGCGCCGACTCGCTCGCCTACGTCTCCCTCGAGGAGCTGGTGGAGGCCTCCGAGCAGCCGGCGGACGCGCTGTGCCGGGCCTGCTTCGACGGCATCTACCCGGTTCCGCTCGCCGACTCGGACAAGCTGGGCAAGTACCGGCTGGAGCCGTTCGGGCCGCAGACCACGGAGGAGGTCATCGCGCAGGCCCTCCGGGAGCGGGTGACCCTGGGGATGAACGGCGCGGACCCGTCCCCCGACAATCACGATCTCGATCTCGACCTCGAACCCGTCCCGCTCGAGCCCGCCCAGGACGTCGGCGCCGCGCGCGCGAACGGGGCACGGCCCGACGGGACGAGAGCCGACGCCGTGGCGGTCGACGGCGCACCGGCCGACGGGTTGGCCACGAACGGAGCCATCACGAACGGCGTGGCAGCCAATGGGGTGGCCACGAACGGCATGGCAGCGAACGGAGTCGCCACGAACGGGGCCACGGTGAACGGAATGACAGTGGACGAGGTGGCAGTGGACGGCGCACCGCTGGGCAGCGCGCGGTGGTGAGGCACGCCAACGGATCCGGCCAGGGCTCAGAGGCCGGCGGCCAGGGGAGCACCACCGAGGGGCGCTCGGTCTCCTACCGGGACGCCGGGGTCGACGTCGAGGCCGGCGACCGGGCCGTGCAGCTCATGCGCCAGCACGTCGCCCGCGCCACCCGGCCCGAGGTCGTCGGGTCACTCGGCGGCTTCGCGGGCCTGTTCGCGCTGGACGTGGCCCGTTACCGGCGCCCGCTGCTCGCCTCGTCCACCGACGGCGTGGGCACGAAGATCGCCCTGGCCAGGGCGATGGACGTCCATGACACGGTGGGCATCGACCTGGTCGCCATGGTGGTCGACGATCTCGTTGTCTGCGGCGCGGAGCCGCTGTTCCTGCTCGACTACATCGCCTGTGGCTCCCTCGAGCCGGCGCGGATCGCCTCGATCGTCGCCGGGATCGCCGCCGGCTGCGAGCAGGCCGGGTGCGCCCTGGTGGGTGGCGAGACCGCGGAGCACCCCGGCCTCATGGGAATCGACGACTACGACCTGGCCGCGACGGGGGTCGGGGTCGTCGAGGCCGACGCCGTGCTCGGGCCGGAGCTGGTCCGGCCGGGGGACGTGGTGGTCGCGATGGGGTCATCCGGTCTCCACTCCAACGGTTTCTCGCTGGTAAGACACATCCTGTTCGGTCCGGTCGAGCCTGACCAGCCCGGAGGCGTCTCCGTGGCGGGTCGGGAGGCACTGGCGAGGCGCGAAGAGGCCCTGGGGACGACGCTCGGACAGGCGTTGCTCACGCCCACCCGCATCTACGCCCGGGACTGCCTGGCCGTCATCGAGACGGCCGAGGTGCACGCCTTCGCCCACATCACCGGCGGCGGTCTCGCGGCGAACCTGGCCCGTGTGATCCCGCCGGGGACGGCTGCCGTCGTGGAGAGATCGACCTGGGCTCCGCCGGCCGTGTTCGGCCTGCTCGCCGAGCGCGGCGGGGTGAGCGAGGCCGACATGGAGGCCACGTTCAACCAGGGGGTCGGAATGGTCGCGGTCGTCGCTCCCGCCGAGGCCGAGGCCGTGGTGCGGACGCTGGCTGACCGCGGCGTCGCTGCCTGGATCGCGGGACGGGTCGAGCCGCTGCCCGGCGGAGCTGGAGAGGACGGCGTGGCGCGCCTCGTGGGCACCCACCCCTGACGCGGCCGGCGGCCCGGCCACGGGCGGCCCTGGTGCGGCTCGCCCCGCCACGGCCGCCCGGGCAAAGAGGCGGCCGGTCACGAGCCGGCTCGTCGGGGGCCGCGTGCGGACCAGCCCGAACACCTGCCCGCGGGACATCCACGTGGGCGGCCGGCCATCACTGACATGGGAGGCTCCTCGGTCGGGAAGATCCTGACCTCTGAGACTCTAGGACGGAACACCGACAGTTCCGCCCAGCCTGGCTCGGCGCCCGGTGTGCCCGCGCGAGGCGGGCGTACCGGACTCGATCTGCTGCCGACATGGACGACCACCTGTCGCCAGGTGGTCGCAGCCGGTCCCCCGGATTTCCCGGAGGCCCGGCGTCGGCCGGGGCAGCCCCGGGTTCAACGGGACGAGCGGTGCTCGTCCTCATCGTCCAGGTAGGCGTCGTAACCGTAGTCGTCATCCGAGTACGGTTCGTCGCTCTCGGTCTCCCGCGTAGTACCCGCGCCCAGATCCGCCTTCAATCGGTCGAGATCCATAGTGGGCGAGTTGTACTTGAGCTCGCGGGCGACTTTCGTCTGCTTGGCCTTCGCTCGGCCGCGCCCCATGGCTCGACCCCCTCGAACATGACGACGGGGACCCGCCCCGGTGCTCTCACTGTCTCGTGCTTCCCGAGACTACAGGGATCGCAGCCTACTCGGCACGCCAACCCGACAGTTACCTGTCGTCGGACAACACGGCGGAGATCATCTGACCCCTACGGATGGTCCCGGGACTCCCCTGACAGCGGGCCCGCGGGCCCGCCGCGACGCCCGCGCGCCGGTGCCCGATGTGCCCAGCGTCACGGCTTCCGGGGGCGGGAAAGGCGTGCTGGCACACGGGTTCCGGGCGTGCCCGCCGGTGACGGTCAGGGCAGCAGGATGCCCCGCAGCCGGCCGATGTCGGTCATCCGGCGCTCTGCGAAGCGTCCCGCCGCCACCGCCGGGGTGGCGCCCTCCGCCTCGGCGAGCCGGAAGATGTCCAGCGCCGTGTCGAAGATCCGGGCGGCCCGGGCCCTGGCCCGTTCCGGGGAGTACCCCTCGATCTCGTCCGCCACCTGGATCAGTCCGCCGGCGTTGACCACGAAGTCGGGCGCGTACAGCACGCCCGCGTCGGACAGGACCTTGTCCATGCCCGGGTGGGCCAGCTGGTTGTTCGCCCCGCCGCAGACGATCTCCGCCCGCAGCGCGGGCACGACCTCGTCGGTGAGCACCCCGCCCAGCGCGCAGGGCGCGTAGATGTCGACCTCGGCCCGGAGAAGCTCGTCGGGGTCGGCCACCAGCTGGACGTCGGGATGGCGGGCGCCCAGCCGCCGCAGGGCGCCCGGATCGGTATCCCCGGCCAGAACGGTCGCCCCCTCCTCCACCAGGTGCCCCACGAGGCGCAGG
Organism: Frankia sp. Hr75.2; assembly: GCF_949319125.1. Lineage (NCBI taxonomy): Bacteria > Bacillati > Actinomycetota > Actinomycetes > Frankiales > Frankiaceae > Frankia > Frankia sp. Hr75.2. The sequence continues at coordinate 11,537 of NZ_CASGGV010000328.1, forward strand.
CCGACCTTGCCGACCCCGCTGACGGCGACCCTGCGCCCGGCGAGCGAGGGTGTCCCCCATCGGTGCCGGGCGCAGGCGCGCATCCCCTCGAAGACGCCGTACGCGGTCAGGACCCCGGAGTCGCCCGAGCCGCCGTGCGCCGGCGAGCGGCCGGTGACCCAACGGGTCTCCCTGGCGACGGTGTCCATGTCCTCGACGTACGTCCCGACGTCGCAGGCCGTCACGTAGCGGCCGCCCAGCGAGGCGATGAAGCGCCCGTAGGCGCGCAGCAGCGCCTCGGTCTTGTCGCGGGCGGGGTCGCCCAGGATGACGGCCTTGCCGCCGCCGAGGTCCAGGCCCGCGCAGGCGGCCTTGTAGGCCATCGCGCGGGAGAGCGCGAGGGCGTCGGCCAGTGCGGACGCCTCGTCCGGATAGGCGTGGAACCGGGTGCCTCCCAGCGCCGGCCCCAGCGCGGTCGAGTAGATGGCGATCACGGCGCGCAGGCCACTGGCCCGATCGGAGCAGAACACCACCTGCTCGTGCTCCGCGCCGGCCTCGAACACCGACGAGACTCCCGTGGACGTGCCGACCACCGCTGACATGACCGAGCCTCCCTCCGGACGGCTCCGCGAGCCGACGGCCCGTGAGCCCTGTGCGCGGCGGGCTCCCGCCGGCCGCTGCGGCGAAACATTACGGGCCCGGCCCGCGCGGCTCCTGTCGTGCGGGCCGCCGCCGTCCGGGCGGCCCTGACGGGCGCGGAGCCGGCCCGGGAGGGGGTCCGGCGGGGTCGCGGTGCGGCTGGCGCTACCGGGTCTCACCGGGGCGATCGCGCGGGTTGCCCGACCTCTCATCGCCGCCGGGCCCGCCGCGCCCGTGGTCCGTGCCAGGATCGGAGGCATGCCAGGATCCAGGGGCATGTCCGCACCTGTTCCGGCCCTCCACGGGGGGTCGGCGTCCGTGGCGATCCCGCTGCCGGCGGGCATCGCGGGTGACGCCGCCGTCGAGGCCGGTGTCTAGCGTGGCTGTCGTCTCACCCGCTGCCTACCTGCGGGTCTACGAGCCGTTGGCCGCCTTCCCGCCCGCGGACCGCGTCCGTTGGCAGCGGTACGCGGCCTCGGGGCCGCCCTCGCGGCGCGCGGGCGCCCGGCGGGAGCGGGTCGTGGCGCTGGTGGCGGCCGTCCGGCCGTCGCTGGACGTCGCCGACGAGTCCGCCTTCGTCCAGTGGGCGGACGGCCTGATGTTCGTCTGCCCGTGGTCGACGCAGCTGCGGGTGTGGCAGGCGGCGATGGAGTTCCGCGGGCTGATGCCGGAGCGCGTCGCCGAGGCCTTCCTCCCGCGCCGGCTGGTGGACCCGGCGGAGACAGAGCTCGACCGGTGGAAGGCACGCCGGCCCGAGATCAAGGTCCATGTCCAGACCTGCACCTGGATGGTGCCGCCGACCTGGTTCGTACTGTTCGACCCAGCGGAGCGGGCGTTGGTCACCGGTGACAGCGCCGACCGTTCCATGGTCTACCGGACCACGATGAGCCTCGCTCGCCGCCGGGTCGGCCGCGCGGTGGAGGCGATGGAGACCCTCCGGGCGGCGAACACCGACGCCCCCGCGATCGAGGGCGTCGCCGAGCTGGCCCGTTGGCTGGGGTCCTTCCATCCGCAGAGCAGGGTCGAACTGGACTACGACGGGCTAGTTGACCTGCTGGACGACGACATGCTGCGGCGGGACACATCCGTCGAGGACATCGTCGAGGCGGTCAGCGCGTTACGCCGTGGGCGAACAGACCTTGCGGTCGAGGCGTACGAACGAGTGCTGATCAGGTGGAGACCCCTGCAGTCACGGGAATCTGCCAGTTGATCGGCGCCGCCTGTTAGCGCAGCGTTGCCCTCCGCTTCGGACGAGCTGTGACTAGTCAGCAGATGGTCCTGACGTGCCATGTCCGAAATGCCCCCGAAGGATGCACGATCTGTATGGGACGGAGCGACGCTCTGTGACGGGAGGCCAACGCAATGACGACGAGAACGCCGGATGCCGAGCCGCTGCTGACGCCCGCCGAGGTAGCCACGATGTTTCGGGTGGACCCGAAGACCGTGACCCGGTGGGCCAAGGCCGGAAAGCTGACCTCGATCCGGACTCTGGGCGGTCACCGCCGGTACCGCGAGGCGGAGGTGCGTGCCCTGCTGAAGGGAGTTCCGAGCATCGGAAGTGACATCTGATAACTGCGCCGAACCGGCGCTGATGGCGGCGTCCTGGTAGGACCAGGCGTTCGGCGGCTGCCCGGCCGGGCGAACAACCCGACGGCCGGACCCGCCTGCTGAGCGGACGTCCCATATGCCTGAACTCTCCACCGCTCCGGGAGGGCGGTGGTGGTTCACGTGTCGAAACCGACGGGCGGCACCCATGCTGTCCGTCGGTTTCGTTCGTTCCAGCTCGCCTCGCGGGTGCGCACGCACCCGCGTCGCGGCCGGAACGGCGGCTTGGGAGGGCGGCTGGGGACGGCCGTCGCCATGTCGGCTCGGGGCGGCCTTCGCCGTGCCCCAACTCGGGGCGGCGTTCGTCATGCCGCGCGGGAGCTTGGGGTCATGCGCGATCTTGCGTGGTTCGGCGGCGCCCGTGAGGCTGTTCGCATGGTGGGAACAGCCGGCGGCCGGGCCGTGGGTCGACGTGGTCCGCGGGCCCGAATGCCGGGTGCCCTCCTGGCCTTTCTCACCGTGGTGCTGCTGGTGGCCCTGTGTCCGGCCTGCGGCGGCGGGGCCGGGGGACGTCCCGGAGCATCGGGGGCGGGCACCGGCGCGGCGGGAGGCGTCGGCGCGGCGGGCCCCGGCGGGGTGACGGCGACGGCCGTGCCGGTCGTGGCGACCACCGGCGGCGAGGTCCGCGGGGTGGCCGAGGGGCCGGTGCTCTCCTTCTACGGGCTTCCTTACGCGGCACCGCCGGTCGGTGCGCTGCGCTGGAGGGCGCCCGCCCCGGCGGCCCCGTGGAGCGGCGTGCGGGACGGCTCGGCGCGCGGCCATCCATGCCCGCAGGAGGGGCCACTGGCAGCCGGCGCCAGCGAGGACTGCCTGTTCGTGAACGTCACCATGCCGGCGGACGCGCCTCGGGCCACCGGGACGCCGCCGGCCGCGGGCGGCGGCGGTACTGGCGGTAGCGGTGCGGGGCTGCCGGTGCTGGTGTGGATCCACGGCGGCGGCTTTGTCACCGGATCGGCCAACGATGTGGACATGTCCGCGTTCGCGGCCGGCGGGCCCGCCGTGCTCGTGGGCGTCAACTACCGGCTTGGCGCGCTCGGCCAGCTCTCGCTGCCGGCACTGAACACCGAGTCGGGCGGCGACGCGGGCTCGTACTCCCTGGCGGACATCATCGCTGCGCTGCGCTGGGTGCGGGCGAACGCCGCCGCCTTCGGCGGGGACCAGGGGAACGTGGCGATCTTCGGAGAGTCCGCCGGTTCGGTGAACGTCTGCGGGCTGCTGGCAGCGCCGTCCGCGCGCGGGCTGTTCCAGCGGGCGGTCATGCAGAGCGGGCCGTGCCAGTGGTCGCTGCCGACCATGGCCACGGCCGAGGGCACGGGCCAGCAGTTCGCCGCCCGAATGGGCTGTACGGACCCCGCCGGGGTGCTCGACTGCCTGCGGGCGCGGCCGGTGGAGCAGATCGTCGCCGGCTCCGGGCAGGCGGACATCCTGACCGCTCCGACCTGGGCGCCGGTGGTCGGCAGCCGGACGCTGCCCCGCTTCCCGGTGGATGCCGTCGCCGCCGGCTCGGCGGCGGGGGTACCGGTCCTCCTCGGGACGGTGCGCGACGAGGGGCGGGCCTTCACCTCCAGCTACGACTCCGGTGGGGAGCTCACCGCCGAACGGTTCGCGCAGATCGTCCGGGCGGAGATCCCCGACCGGGCGGACGCTGTCCTCGCGGCCTACCCGCCGGGGGCCGTCCCCGCCCGCGAGCGGCTCGCGCAGGTGATCACCGACCGGGTCTTCGCCTGCCCGACCGCGCACTCCGCTGACCTGTTCAGCCAGCCCCGCGGCCAGCCCGGGTCGGGGGCTGTCGTGCCCGGGCGGGCGTTCATGTACGAGTTCGACGTCCCGGGTCTCGGCCCGGTGACCGACAGCGTGGCCACGGGAGCCACCCACGCCGGGGAACTGCCGTACCTGTTCCGCTCCGCCGCCTCGGACGCGCCGCACGCGGGGGCGACCGCCAGCGAGCGCGCGCTGTCCGCGGCGATGGTCGACTACTGGACACGGTTCGCCGCCACCGGTGATCCGAACACGCCTCCCGCCGGAGCCGTCGGTGTGGGATCCGGGGAGCGGGTGCTGCCGGGCTGGCCGCCCTGGCCGGGGGAACGGAACTCGACCGTTCCGGACCGGCTGGCCCTCGAGCCAGGCGTGCTGCTTGCACGGTCCGGCTACGCCGTGGCACACCACTGCGACCTCTGGGGCTGACCCGCGCCCCGGTGATTGTTGCCGTCTGGGCGATTCACGGGTTTGCGTGCGATCGCCCCGTAGCTGCTGACCTCGGCGTCCGTGAGCTCCGCCGACCCGTCCTCCGGCTGCCAGCGGTGGGCCGGGACCAACCCGGGCGCCACCAGCTCGAGGTCGCCGAGCACCGCGGTGATCTCGGCGCGGGACCGGGGCCGGAAGAGGATCCCGCGGTCCTGGTAGATCGTGGTGCCGAGCTCGGCGACCTCCGGGGCCACGAAATCCCCGGTCGCGTGGGCGATCGCCAGGTAGCTACCCGGAGCGAGAGCCCCGAGCAGCTCCTGGACGATGCCCGCCGGATCCCGGTCGTCCGGCACGAAGTGCAGGATCGAGAACAGGGACAACGCGACGGGCTGGTCGAGGTCGAAGATGTCGCGCAGCTCGGCGGAACGGATGATCCTGCTGGGATCGAGCAGGTCCGCGTCCAGGTAGGCCGTCCGGCCCCGCGGGGTGCTCGTCAGCAGGGCGCGAGCGTGCGACAGCACGATCGGGTCGTTGTCCACGTACAGGACCCGAGCCGCGGGGGCGGCCGCCTGCGCCGTCTCGTGCAGGTTGGGGCTGGTCGGGATGCCCGTCCCGATGTCGAGGAACTGGCGTATCCCGGCGTCGCGGGCCAGGTGGCGGATCGCCCTCGTCATGAACGACCGGCCCTGTAACGCCGCCGTCCTGGTGGCCGGGTAGACGGCCATCAGGTCTTCGGCCGCTTCGCGGTCGGCGGGGAAGTTGTCCTTGCCGCCGAGGAAGTAGTCGTACATCCGGGCGGAATGTGGGACGTCGGTGCGCAGCTCGACCTGGGGCGCACTCCGGTGCGCCGGCCATTTCACCTCAGCGCGCGTGGCCTCGTCCATCCCCGCCTCCGGGCTGTCGCAGTCACCCCTGGCCGCCGTCGCCCAGGCGGGTGCTCTCCGCGGACCGCCCGCGACCAGCCGCTTCAGGACCGGTCGGCGGGGGGCGGGACGTCCGGAACCCGCTCGTCGATGAGCGCGCCGGTCGGGAGCCGTCCGGGCGAACACCACCAGAGCCGGTACCGGAGACCGCGCACCGTGCTGGTGTTGGCACGATGTGTGGAGGGCACTTGCCGCGATTATGTCGAACTCGGACAGCTCTCGCGCCCAATGTTTCATTGAGGGAATCCATGGACCGATTGATCCCGATCCGTCGGACCGGATCTCGCCATGATCATCCGGTCCGACGGGTCGGTCCGCCCGACGGACCGACCCGGACGGGTGGATCGATCCCAGGTCGGCGGAGTGTCCCGGGCCCGAGCGGCCTCCGTCAGGTCGGGCGGGGCGCGCCCCGGTAGGTCCCGAACGACCAGCTGTTTCCCTCGGGGTCACGGGCGGCGAAGTCCCGTGATCCGTAGTCGGTGTCGTGCGGTTCCACGGTGATCTCCGCTCCCGCGGCCCGGGCGCGGGCGCACAGGGCGTCCGGCTCGGCTGTCACCACGTAGGCGCCGAAGCCGCCCGGCTGGAAGGCCCACGGATCGTCGGGGTTGTCACGGGTCGAGCCGAGCATGACACCACCGCCCTCCGGCCACGCGAGCTCGGCGTGGTCCACCCGGTCACCGGCTTCGCCGTGGTCGGCGGGGCCGTACGAGACGACCTCCTCGAAGCCGAACGCCTCGGTGAGGAAGGCGATCAGCGCCCGCGCGTCGCGGGCTCGCAGCGTCGGCCAGACCTGGGGCGGCGGTGCCTTGTCATCGCTCATGACTGGTTCGCGTCCTCTCCACGGCAGACTCTCCGCGGCCGATGGTCAGCGGACCCGGGACGGGTCCGGCCCGTCCAACGATCCGCCGAACCCAAGGCCCCCGGCTTGGACGTTTCGGAACTCCCCGGTGAGCCACCTCCGAAGGGCAACCGGTGCTTGTGGTGCACTGGTCACGGTTCGCCCTGAAACGAGTTGTGCCAGGGGTGTACGGGCCGGACGGCAGGGAGTGACCTGACCCGCGCGGGACCGTGGAGGAGACTGTGCCTTTCACGTTGAGTCATCCCGTCGCGGTGCTGCCGCTGCGGCGGCTCGGGCTGCCGATGAGTGCGATGGTGGCCGGGTCGATGGTTCCTGATGTGCCCGTGTTCCTCGGGTGGTCGGCGATGTACCACCTCAGCCACAGTCTGCTCGGTGTTGTGACCTTCGTTCCGCTGCTGTCGCTGGTCGCGTTGGGCGTCTGGTTCTGCCTGGCTCGCGATGCCCTGCTCGATCTGGCTCCGGATCCGGTCAGGCTGCGGCTGCCTCCCCGGGCACGGCCCACGGGACGTCAGTGGCTGCTGGCCCCGGTGGCCGCGGTCGTCGGAGGCCTGACGCACACCGGGTGGGACGCCTTCACGCACGAAGACCGGTGGGGTGTCCGTCATGTGGCCTGGCTGAGCGCCGACCACGGAGCCCTGCCCGGCTACAAGTGGCTTCAGTACGGCATGGGCGCGGCCGGGCTGGTCGTTGTCGCTGCGGCTGTCGTCGTCCACCTGCGGGCGCTGCCACGGGGACCGCGGCGGCCACGGCGGTACTCGGCGGAGGCGGCGGTTCTTCCGGCGGTGGTGGCCCTGGCAGCGGGGGTCGGCGCTGTCGTCGGCCTGGCGCAGGCGTCGAACGGGCTGCATGCCGTCGCCTTCCGCGGCGTCGTCACCGGTGTGATCGCGCTGGTGGCGGGCCTGTTCCTGGTCGCCGCCGGATGGCGGGCATCGGGCCGCACACTGGAGCAATGGCCATGCCAGCCGACACGTTCGCCGTGGTGGACGAGTACGTCCGCGCGGCGCCGGTGCCCGCGTTACGCCCGTACATCGCCTGGTACAGCGGCTACCGCCAGCGTGGGGTCGCACCTGCCCTGCACCGCGGCCTGCCCTCGCCGTACCTCACTCTGATCTTCACCCTGGACGAGCCGCTGATCGTTGTCGGCCACCCTGATCCGCATCAGGCGCCGGGCGGCTACGACACGCTGCTCGGCGGACTGCACACCTCGCCGGCGTTGATCTCACACGACGGCGCCCAGTCGGGAGTGCAGGTCGCGCTGCGGCCGCTCGGGGCGAGGGCGCTCCTCGGCCTGCCCGCGGGTGAACTTGCCGACCAGGACCTTCCGGCGGATGCGGTCCTCGGCGACGTGTGTGCGGAGACGCGGGAGCGGATGCGGGCCGCCTCCGGCTGGGCGGAACTGTTCGCGGTGCTGGACGACATCCTGTGTCGGCGGGCCGCGTGCCGGACGTCGGCGGTCGCGCCGGAGATCGCCGAGGCATGGGCGATGTTGGAGCGTGCCCGGGGCTCCGTCTCGGTGGTGGACCTGGCGGCCGAGGTCGGATGGAGCGCACGTCACCTGCGGAGCCGGTTCAGGACCGAGATCGGCCTGACACCGAAGGCGGCGTCCCGGGTCATCCGGTTCGACCACGCCCGCCGTCTGCTCGCCCGGCGTGCCGTGGCCGGGGACACGGGGGAGCTCACCCTGGCGGACCTGGCGGCCGGTTGCGGATTCTTCGATCAGGCGCACCTGGCACGCGAGTTCCGCGCGCTGGCCGGGGTGCCGCCGAGCCGCTGGCTCGCGGAGGAGGCGGGCTACCCGCCGACCGGTCGGCGGGCGCGGGCCGAGAACACCGGGACGAAATAGGTCGGGCGGTCGGTGGCGGCGTCCACTTCGGCGAACGCCTTCTCCCAGCGTCCGACGTCGTCGCTGTGGGCGTGCCCGGCGGCCGTCATCGCCGGTACGGCGGCCCAGGACGGTGGCCGCAGCCCCGGCGGCGGCTCGTTGACGTTGTACCAGCCCCGGTGGTGGACGTCGACGAGCCCGGCCGTGCGCAGTAGGGGGCCGAGCCGCAGCCCGACGGACAGGTCATTGCCGAGGGCCGTGTGGAAACGGTGGTACCGCTCATTGAGCTCGAGGATGCCGGTGACTGCCGGCGGGCCGCCGACGATCCGGAGCGCCGACGCGTCGATGTCGAGGAGGTACACCCAGCCGCCGGGCTTCACCAGCGTCGCGAGGTGGTCGACGATCGTCTGCTCGCGACCGCCGTTGTGGGCGAGGACATGGCGCATCATCACCGTGTCGTAGCTGGCGGCCGGGAGTCCGCTGGCATCCGCGGAGCCCTCGGTGATCGAGATGTTGTCGGCCTTCCCGGCCGCGACGACCTGCCCGGCCAGCGCCCGCGCGTCGGGGTCCCGGTCCACGGCGTCGACCTTCCCGGTCGGTCCGACCACGGCGGCCAGGGCGAGGGCGAGCGCGGCCGGTCCGCAGCCGACGTCCGCGACCCGCGCGCCGGGGACGATCCCGGCCGCGGTCCATTCGACGGACTCGTCCTGTTGCGCCACCGCCGCCATGAACTGGTAGCGAGCCAGCTCACTCGAATCAAGGGTCAGCACATAGGCGTTCTGGCCGCCTTCACCGTGATCGGTCACGGTGCGAAGCTAGTACGCGGGTCGGGACTTCGGGCCGCACAGTCGCCTGGCCGTCACGGCGGCCGCCCGCACCGGACAGGACGCCGTCCTGTCTCGCCCGACGGGCGGCCGCGCCGGCAGGCGCGGGTCAGGTCTCGCCGCGGGCCAGCAACGGCAGGTCGTGGGCGTAGTCGGCGACCGAGGTGCCCGTCAGGTAGGCGACCCGGGCGGTGCCGTCCGGGCTGAACGCGGTCACCTGTGCGCTGTGCGTCACGTTCACGGTGCCGTCGGCCTCGCGCACCGCCGGCTCGATCGCGACGTCCAGTGCGTCGGCGAACTCCTTGATGTGCGGCCAGGTGCCGGTCAGGCCGATGAAGGACGCGTCGAACTGGTCCAGCCAGCGGCGGATGACCGGCCCGGTGTCACGGTCCGGGTCGGTCGAGACGAACACGACCCGGATCCGGTCGCGGTCGGCCGCGGGAAGGCTCTCCAGCGCCGCGTCGAGGTCGGCCATGGTGGTCGGGCAGATGTCGGGGCAGTTCGTGAACCCGAAGAACACCAGCGTGACCCGGCCGGCGGTCGCCTGGTCCGTCCGCAGGTCGAACGGCGCCCCGGCGGTGTCGACCAGCGTCGTGGCGGGCTTCGCGACGGGGGCACCGAGAGACACACCGCGCACCCCGGCCGCCCCGCTGGCCTCGCTGAGATCGACCACGGCCGGGCCGGACGAGCCGTCGCCCCCGGAGCCGCAGGCCGCCCCGGTGAACAGCAGCACGGCCGCCGTCGCGGCGCACGCCAGGCCGGTGGACGTCCGCCCGCGCCGCCCGCGCTGTCGGTCCTGCCAGTCCCGTCGGTCCCGTCGAGGCTCCGGGCGCGGCGGGCCTGGCGGTTCAGACCCCTCGGGCGGGGCAGACCGCTCAGGCCGCTCAGGCCGCTCAGGCCGCAAGGCGGACCAGCTCCTCCGCCTGCTGCTGCCACCAGGCGCCGGCCTCGGGGTCGCCACGTCCGCATTCGCCGTCGCTGGCACCCGGGGTCTTGATCCAGAGGAACGCGTCGGCATGCGGTGAGCCCGTCTCGGTCGTGGGGGCGATGCCCAGGCCGCGTCCCGGCGGGTTGCACCACGGGTTCTGGAAGCCGTCGGCGGGGCCCTGGCCGTTGCGGGAGGTGTCCACCACGAAGTGGGTGCCACCGGTCAGAGCCGAGACAACCTCGCCGCGGGCGACCTCGCCCTCGGTCCGGTAGTAGTTCGACACGTTGACCGCGAAGCCGCGAGCGTTCTTCACCCCGGCCCGCAGGAGCCGCTCGGCGATCACCGGGGCGGCTCCCGCGGGCATCCAGCCGCAGTTCGCGCCGTCCAGGTAGACACTGGTGTTGGGCAGCGCGCCGTAGACGCCGACCGCGTCGTTGAGCAGCGCGTAGCGCTCGGCCTGCTGGTCGGCGGGCAGGCTCTCCATCTGGCCGAGCGAGTCCGGCTCGAGGACGATGACCGCGCGGGCGTCGCCGATCGCGCCGGCGACCTGGCGGGTGAACGTCCGGTAGGCGTCGGCGTTCGGCAGGCCGCCGGCGGAGTGGCCGGCCTCCGCGTCGCGGTGCGGAATCGCGTAGATCATGAATGTCGCGGTCGTGCCGGTGTCACGGCTGGCGGACGCGCGCTTGTGGACCTCGCCGGGCACGTCCCGCAGCCAGTCGCCGACCGGGTAGGCGGTGGGGGTGTTGACCAGCGGCGCGAGGATCTGGGCACGGGCCGGGTTGCGCTGCGCCTCCTCGGCCGCCTGGCTGCCGTGGTCGACGAGGAAGGGCGCCGCCGGAGCCGGATCGGCGGGGGCGACGGACTCGGCGGGCCGCTGGGCGCCGGCCGGGTCGCCTGCCGGGCAGTGTGGTCCGACCGCCGTCAGCGGACCGGCGGGAACGTTCGGCGCGCCCGCGGTCACGGTGGGTGCCGCGGGGTCGGGGTCCGACCCCCCGCTGCAGGCGGCGAGGGCGAGTACCGCGACCGCCGTCGCCCCCGCGGCACAGGCCCGGCGCCGGAGGCGGGTACGACCTGGCCGGTCCCGAAGCCCGCGCCACCGCGGCTTCGGCCCGTTGCCGTCTTCCGCCCGGAGGCTCACCCGGCATCCCCCCTGCTCCCGTGATCCAGCCGGCCGGGCCAGACGATTGTGTTGTGCTGATTCAACCCGTCCCAGGCTAGTACTGACCGTCCGGCCGGCCCGAATGGTGGGGGTGGCGGCTCACTGGACCTGCACCCAGGTGGCGACGGACGGAATGTTCTCGCCGTTGTCGACGAAGAGCATGTACCAGTCGGGCGGGAGCAGATTGCCGTTCTCGGGGACACTCACCGTCACCTTGCCGTTCGCCTGGCTCACCAGGGGGAGGGCCACCGAGCGCTGCTCGGTGTCGGTCACGTGCGTGTAGGCGCCCGGGCGGATCAGACGGACCTTGGACACCTCCTGAGAGACGCCCAGGTCGATCGTGGTACCACGGGTCACCGAGGTCGGCGCGGTCTGGATGACCGGCCGCTCACCCTGATACATGTAGGGCGGACTGTAGATCTCGATCTGGGTCTCGAAGAAGTTTTCGTCGCTCAGTGGATTCGAACCGAAAACCGCCACCCGGCCGTCGGGCATCAGCAGATAGCTCGAGTGGTAGTCCCGGCCGACGAGCGGGTCGGCGGCCGGGGTGAAGGTGTTCGTGTCCGGGTGGTAGATCTCCGCCGTCTGGGTGTCCTTCTGGCGGTAGGCGGTGGAGCCGCCGGAGACGAGCACGGTGTCGTCCGGCAGGACGACGACGCCCGGATAGCGCTTCGCGACGGTGGTGTCCGGTCCCTGGACGTAATGGGGATTCGGCTCGTCCAGGTCGACGACGGCGGTGCGGGCGGTGGCCACCTGGGTGTCGCCGACGCCGCCGCCGGCGACGAACATCACCCGCTGTTCCTGGGCCGGCGGCAGCAGCACCGTTCCGGCGGTCTCGTTGATCTCCGGATCGGGCAGGCCAGGAATCTCCTGGAACGTACCGTCCGCGAGGCTCCAGAGACCGGGGTGGCGGGCTTCCAGCGAGGTCGGTCCGTAACCGGCGTTCGCTCCGGAGAAGAACAGCCGGCCGTCCCCGGCGAGCAGCAGCGACGGGTAGGTCGGGAACTCCTTGACCAGCCCCTCGTTGTGGTTCCACGTGCGGCTCGCCTGGTCGAACCACTCCGTGTTGCCCGGGTCGATGTCGCCCTTCTCGTTCAGGCCGGAGACCGCGACCACCTGGCCGCTGGCCAGCGTGACCAGCGTCGGGTACCACCTGGCGAATTGCAGGTCGCCCGTCTTCTCGTACCGCTCCGTCTGCGGATTGAACGTGTAGCTGTCCTTCAGCCCCTGGTACTCCTGCTTCTTGCCGTCCGGCGAGTCCTGGGCGAGGACCTCGTACTTCTTCGTGCCGCCGGCGATGAGCAGCTCACCGCTCGGGAGAAACGCCTGGCCGGCGCAGAAGACGTCCCACGGCGTGTACACCTGCTCGAAGGTGTTGGCGACCGGATCCCACAGCAGGGTCTCGAAGCGCTTCGCGTCGAAGCTGGCCTGGTCGTTTCCCGATCCGGCCAGCAGCAGAATCTTCCCGGTGCGCAGCAGTGCCGCGTGGATGGAGCGCGAGCCGGGGTCTGCGACGATGTCCCAACGGCCGTGCTGACGCATGTAGTCCGGCTGGTGCGAGCGCCAGGTGTCGTACTTGTCGGTCGCCCAGGCGCTGAGGAACGGGCCGTTCCCGGCCACGATGACAATGGCTAGGCAGCAGACCTGGACCACTCGCCACCGACGCGGCCCGCTGATTATTTTCATCGTCCCATCAGATTCTCGTCATGGCCATCAGCCGATCTCTTCCAACAGGCCGTCGAGTGACACCCGCCGGCGGCGGGGATGCAGGGTCATCGTGACGTCCTCGGTGTAGTGCGGAACGCCGGCGGGGGAGCGGCCCTCCCGGGCGAGCGCCGCCCGCCGGGCGGCGAGGACCTCCTCCGGCGACCCCTGCCGGGAACGGAGAGTCACGACGGTGTCCTGATCGACGTCGTCGGGGTCAGCCGAGTCACGGCGCAGCCCGGCGGCGGCCAGGACGGCGCCGACGACCGGCCGGGACGTCCGGACCGTGTCCTCAGGAGTGCCGGTGCCGGTGCCGGTGCCGGGGCTGTTGGCGTCGGCGGCGGCGACGATGGCCGCGATCCGCGGCTTCTCCGTGCGCACGGTGTCGTCGCTGAACCAGCCCGGGTCCCGCGGCCGCGACTGCTCGGCATCCCCGCCGCCCGCCGCGCCGTCGCGGGCGCCGACGGGCTCGAGGCCGGTCAGCGTCGGATCGTCGCGCTCCCCCCCGGCCCGCCCGGCGCCGGCGTGCTCCGGGGAGCCTGCCGGCCTGGCACGCCGCCGCCCGGGTGCGGCGGGACGTCCCTGCTGGGCCCGGCGTGGCTGGGCGGGCCGGGGCTGGTTCGGGCGCGCCGGCCGTACCGGGTGCGGCTGCGTGAGCGGCGGCGCCGGCGGGGGGACGGGCGGAACCGTCCGCTCGGTGCCGGGTGCCTCCGGGAGCGGCGTGCCGACGGTCGCCGGGTCGACGTCGGACGGCCTGGCACCGAACCCCTTCCCGCCGGGTCCCCTTCCGCCGGGCCCGTTCCCACTGGCGCTCCCTGCGCCGATCGCCCCCATGACGGTCGTGTCCGCGGCGCTCGGGTCGAGGGCGGACGTCTCGACCGTGGCCGGGTCGACGCCGCCGCGACCGGCGGGGGTGCGGTCGGCGCGGCGCTGGGCGTCGGGGCGCGCGTCGGCCGGTGCGCGGTCGCCGGTGCGCTGCGGCGGGATGTGGGCGGCCGGCAACGGGTTGGGAGCGACCGCCCGCCGCGGGGCCAGGATCGGCTCGATCAGCCACAGCCCGATGGGAATCAGGCAGGTGATGATCGACAGCGAGGCCCAGACCATGTTCGCCGGGTACAGGTGACCGAAGACCGCGGCTCCGGCCACGGATCCGCCCGAGACCGCCGCCCAGAACAGGTGCTTGCGGAAGGTCATCAGGCGGTCCGGGCTGGCCGCGTTCCCCTTGGGGGTGACCACGAAGCCGAGCTTGCGGCGGGTGAGCGCGCCGACGAAGGCCGTCGAGTAGAAGGGCGTGCACAGCACGGACACGAAGATCCCGCTCATGCCCGCGCTGCCCTTCTCCTCGTGCGGGCTGATGTTGAACCGCCGCAGCCAGAAGTAGAGCAGCATCCGCGCGACGAACACGTCGACGTAGAGCGCCAGCCAGAACGAGACGTTGACGAGGACGCCGGTCGAGCCGAGCGCCATGTAGAGCACGGTGAGCAGGTTGCCGACGATCCAGGTGATCGCGACGGTGGGGTAGTGCACCATCAGCGTCAGGTAGTGCAGGCGCGGTCCCCAGCTCAGCGCCTTCAGTCGCCGCGGGGCCTCGGTGACCATCACCTCGTTGGCGCCCCGCGCCCACCGCAGCTGCTGGCTGAAGAAGTCCGTCCAGTTCGCCGGGCCCTCGCCCACGGCGACCACGTCCGGGGTGTAGACCGACGTCCAGCGGTGCCCGGTGACCTCGTTGAACGAGCCGTGCACGGCGAAGGAGGTCGCCAGGTCCTCGGTGATCGAGTCCTGGAACCCGCCGATCTGTTCCCAGGTGGACACCCGGTAGGCGTGGTTGGTACCCACGAACATGCCGGCCGCGAAGCGGTTCGCGGCCCGCTGGATCACCGAGTGGAACATGTAGTTCTGGGCCTCGGCGCCCCGGGTCAGGTAGTGCCGGAAGTTCCCGTAGACCTGCGGGCCGACCACGAAGGCCACATTCGGGTCGCGGAAGTACCCGAGCATCCGGTCGGCGAAGTTCGGCAGCGGGATGTGATCCGGGTCGACGGAGAGCACGACGTCGTACTTGTGGCCGTTCGCGTCAAGCCACGAGTTGTGGTTGCCGTGCTTGGTCTTGGCACGGAACCGTCCCTTCGGCGTGTTCCATTTCTCGACGCCCTTGCGGGAGAAGTGGTGGACGCCGGTCTCCCGGCACATCGCCTTCACGGCCGGGTCGTTGCCCTCGTCGAGCAGCCAGACGTCGATCTGCTCGCTGTACTGAATGTTGCGGGCGGCGATCAGGGTGTCGCGGACGATGTCGACGGGTTCCTTGGACGGCACGATCGTTGTGGTGAACGCCACTCGAAGCCCCGGGGGCGGCAGCACCGGCACCGGGTCACGCATGATCACTGATGACCAGCACAGGATGATGGAGCTGAGCAGGCGGATGCCCTCGGTCACCACGATCAGCCAGAACATGATGTGGTTACCGACGGCCACCGCCGTCGGTATGTATTTCGTGCTGGGATAGTGCTGGGGCTGGAGAAGCCAGACGAAGAACAACGACGACAGGCCCAGTGTCGCGATGAGCAGCGGCATGACCTGCCAGAGCACACGACCTGCCATGATGCGCCGGTACTCGACGTGGTGCACCGCACCTTCGGCCGGGCGCGTCAACGGCCCGGCGAGCGTCGAGAAGGTCGCGTAGTCGTATGCCACTGCTGTCCCAAACGGTCGTCGCGGAGATGGTGCCGAACGGATCCTGGGTAAACCTGTGGAATTCGGCGCGGGACTCCGCGGTCAGGTCAGGATGTGTCGCGGTCGGGACTGCGGTCGGGGTCGCCTTCACGCTCCGAGCTGAGCTCGTGGTCGGGTGCGCGGCCCGCCGGAGGGGAAGCGGCGTCTGTGGGCCGGGATACGTCGCCGCCGGGTCGTGCGCTTCGCTCTAACACCAGCCGGGCGCATCCCGCGACCAGGATGACGGCTCCGGCCGCCAGAATGACCCAGAGACCGAACGCGCTTCCGTGGGTCGCCGTCGGATTCTCGGTCTGGAAGGTTCCGATTCGGAGCCGTTCGAGCTTGCGGGCCACCGGTTCAGCGGTCTGCAGCGCGGTGAGCGGAATGATGACCATCACCAGGCCGGCGACCGGGATCAGTCGGCGCAGCCAGATGTTCTCCTCGGCCGGTGGGATCAGGACGAGCAGAGTAACGACCACCCCGACCGCGAAGACAAGCTGCCCCGCCGGCGCGAGCTCCCAACCCGTCTGGTTCACGACGAGGAGATCGGCGCCCCGGTCGGCGAGGGTCGCGTGGGTCCAGGGACGGAACGACGCGAGTGCGGCGATCACACCGGCGAGCGAGCACACCGGTCCAGTCGCGGTGACGAGCCGGAAGCGGAGAGTTCTCGTCTCTGCTCCGCTCGGCCGCGGCCTCGCTGGTGAATCCGCCCCCATTGATGTATCCCGCCCTCGAGGAACACGAAGTGCTTGCCGTCAATCGGCCGTCATCGTACATACCTCCGCTGTGGGCCCTGGCTCGTGGTGCTTTACGGGCCATGATTGCGTGCCTCTCACGTAACGGTTCACCGTGCTGTGAGCGCAACCACGTCATTACAGTGACGTGAGTGTCGGGCTCTCGGGTTTTCTCTGCCACGAAGGCTCGAAGGTGGCGGACGGTCGCCCATCGGCCACACTGCTCGCGCACGCCGGAGCGTCAATTATTCGACCGGAGTTGTTCGCGTGCGTGCTACTTGGCCTGCCTGGAGCGCGACGACGTCTGTGCGTAGCCAGCCGCCGCGCCTTCGTGGCCGTCCCGAATCAACGTGCGGCACCCGGTGAATCTCGACACCAACGAGGGTGCCCAAACGGTGGTCGGGATCACCGAGCCCGATCGACGCGCGGGTCGGGACGAACAGGAGAACGGCCCGCGCGGTGTCGTCGACGTCTACGACGGTGCAGTCGACGTCTACGACGGTGCCCGCCGACGCGCACGGCGCAGCCCCGGCGCGTGCTCGTGTGCCACTCGTCACGGTGGGCCCCGGAACGAGTCGGGCGGCAGGGACGTCAAGGCACGAACTGTGGCACGGTTGGGCGCAGGGACGAGAGAAGAGGGACTGCCGTGCGAGAAGCAGTGATCGTGGAGGCGGTGCGCACGCCGATCGGGAAGCGCAACGGCTCCCTGGCGGGCGTGCACCCGGTGGAGCTGGGCGCCCTGGTGCTCAACGAGCTCGTCAACCGGACCGGGATCGATCCCGCGCTCGTCGACGACGTCCAGTGGGGGTGCGTGACCCAGCTCGGTGACCAGTCGAGCAACGTCGGCCGGTACACCGTCCTCGCCGCCGGCTGGCCCGAGAGTGTCCCCGCGGTCACCGTGAACCGGGCGTGCGGATCGAGCCAGCAGGCGCTCGACCACGCCGCGTTCGCCGTCATGTCCGGCCAGCAGGATCTCGTCGTGGCCGGCGGCGTCGAGTCGATGAGCCGCATCCCGATGGGCGCCACCCGGCAGATCGGCGAGCCCTACGGGCCGAGTGCCAAGGCACGCTACGACGGCTCCGACTTCAACCAGATCGTCGGCGCCGAGCGGATCGCACGCCGCTGGGGCTTCTCCCGCCAGCAGCTGGACGAGTTCTCCTCGCTGAGCCACGAGCGCGCGGCCGCGGCGGTCGACGCCGGTGCCTTCGAGCAGCAGATCGTCGCCGTCCCGACCGAGTCCGGCCCGTTCACCGCCGACGAGGGCCTGCGGCGCGGCACGACGCCGGAGAAGCTCGCCGGGCTCAAGCCCGTCACCGGCGAGGACGGTCTGCTGCACGCCGGGAGCTCCTCGCAGATCTCCGACGGCGCCGCCGCGCTGCTCGTGACCACCCCTGAGAAGGCGCGTGAGCTGGGCCTGCGGCCGATCGTGCGCTACCACAGCGGCGCGGTCGTCGGCTCCGACCCGCTGCTCATCCTGAGCGGGCCGATCCCCGCGACGGAGAAGGTCCTCGCCCGGGCCGGGCTCTCCATCGGTGACATCGGCGCGTTCGAGGTCAACGAGGCGTTCGCCTCCGTCCCACTGGCCTGGCTGGCGGACACCGGCGCCGACCCGAAGGTCCTCAACCCGCTGGGCGGCGCCATCGCGGTCGGGCATCCCCTGGGTGCCTCGGGCGCGATCCTGATGACCCGCCTCGCCCACCACATGCGCGACAACGGCATCCGGTACGGGCTGCAGACCATGTGCGAAGGTGGCGGCACCGCCAACGCCGCGGTTGTGGAACTCGTCACTGACTGACCAGCCGCTCCCGGAGGATCCCCGACCCCGATCCGCCGGAGTGAATCCCGTCGCCGAGGCGCTTTACCGGACCATCCGGCAGCGTCGGGACGTCCGCGGGCAGTTCACCGGGGAGCCGCTCGGGCCCGGTGTGCTGCGCCGTGTGCTGGCCGCGGCGCACGCGGCGCCCAGCGTCGGCCTCAGTCAGCCGTGGGACTTCATCCTCGTGGCGAACGCCGCGACGAAGGCGGCGCTGCACGCCCACGTCCAGCACGAGCGGCAGGTGTTCGCCGCCACGCTCAGCGGCGAGCGGGCGGAGCGCTTCGCGGAGATCAAGATCGACGGCGTGCTGGAGTCGACGCTCTCGCTGGCCGTCACCTACGACGCGTCCCGCGGCGCCCCGGCCGTCCTCGGCCGGCACGCCATCGCCGACGCCGGCCTGTACTCGGTGTGCCTGGCGATCGAGAACCTCTGGTTGGCGGCCACGGCGGAAGGGCTCGGCGTCGGATGGGTGTCCTTCTACCAGGAGGCTTTCGTCCGCGAGCTGCTCGGCCTGCCGGCGGGCCTGCGTCCGGTGGCCTGGCTCTGCCTCGGACCGGTGACCCATCTGGAGTCCACCCCCGACCTTGAGCGCCACGGCTGGGCCCACCGCCGCCCGCTGGACGCCGTCGTCCACCACGAGCGCTGGACGCCCTCCCCCACCGAAGCCGAGGCAACGGTCGGGAACGGAACCGGCCCCCCGGACTGACCGGAGCGCACGCCGCGACCGGAGCCGCCCCCGGAGCCGCCACCCCGGGGGGCGGGGCCTGGGAAGGAGCCACCGACCCGCCACGCAACTCCGGGTGGGGTGGGGCTAGCGAGTGGGGAACCGGGCTGGGATTCGGGTCGGGGTCGTGCGCGGCTCGGGCACCGGCGGGTACGGGGGGCGGTAGACGGGGTCGATCTGCGTGGTGAGGTCGGTGCCGGCGGACCTGTTCGCCCAGGCGCGGGCGTTGCGGCGGTGGATCTCGTGCATCTGCGCCACGAACCGTTCCGGGTCGCGCACGGTCCGGTCGACCAGGCCCTGCAGCGTGGCCAGGGATGACCTGGTCTCCGGGTCGAGGTCGTCGAGGTGGAACGGCCGGCCCTGCTCCAGGGCGCGGACGGGCGGGCAGTGGCGGAAGCAGGCGCGCAGGTCCGCGCCGAGGTGCTCGCGCAGGAACGCGACATCCGAGTCATCGGAGATCTTGTTGCCCACGGCCGACACGGTGATCTCGTAGTCCGCCGCGTACTCCCGGTACTGGTCGTGGACGGCGACCGCCTTCCGGGTCGGCTCGCAGACCAGGAAGGTGTGGTCGAAGCGGGTGAACAGCCCGGACGCGAACGCGTCGGCCCCCGCCGTCATGTCGACGACGACGTACTCGCCGGCGCCGTCCACCAGGTGGTTCAGTAGCAGCTCGACCGCGCCGAGCTTCGAGTGGAAGCACGCGACGCCGAGGTCGTCCTCGGTGAACGCGCCGGTCGCGAGTAGCCGGACACCGTCGACGTCCACACCGAAACGCTCCCACAGCGGGTTGTCGTCACCCGTCCGCAGCAGCCGCGACCCGGGGCCGGGCGGTGTCGTCTTGACCATCATCCCGGCCGACGGGATGCGCGGGTTGCTGCCGCGCAGGTAGTCCTTGATCACGTCGAGGTGTTCACCCATCGGCGGCGCCGTGGCCTCCTCGCCGCCCGCTCCGCCGAGCGCCGCACCGAGGTGCTGGTTGATGTCGGCGTCGATGGCCAGGACGGGATGACCTCGCGCGGCGAGGTGGCGGCACAGCAGGGCCGAGAGCGTGGTCTTTCCACTCCCACCCTTACCGACAAAAGCGATCTTCATGGTGGCTGTCTCCGAGGTCGTGGCGGCGGTGCCGCGATCAGAGCGGCATCATAACCGTTATCGTTTTCGATAGCCTGGAGGTGGGCCGCCGGGTGACAACGCGGACGCGCCGGCACGCGGACGCGCCGTGAGGTACGGGTGTGGGGAGTGCCCGGCTCGCTCCCGGGCCGATGGTCTGACCCGTGCCGGTGACCCCGGTGCCGCGCGGCTGTCCCGCGCGCGGCTGCCCTCCACATGGCTGCCCTGCGTGTGGGCTGCCCCGCGCGGGCGCCGCGGGATACCGCTGATGAAAGCGTTATCCTCGGGAAGATCCCGCGATGTTTCGGCGTGGCGAATTTGTTCAATTTCTTTTTCGGTAAACGGAAAGTTTTCTTCGTTACCTGTCGTTTACCGGGCGAAGCGTCGCTGTGACATGTGCCCGCCAATAATCTATGCGGGTTCGCCGGAATTCGGCCTACTCCGGTCGGCGCGCGGCCGAGAAAAGCGGGCTGTCGGGCGCGGGTGCACCGCGGTCGGCGGCCGCCGTCCTGTTCGGCTGATTGGAGAGGATATCATCATGCCATTCGTGATCACCTCCGCGTGCATCGATGTCAAGGACGGCGCGTGCCTGGGTGGCGGATGCCCGGCCGACTGCATCTACGAGGGAAACCGCAAGATGTACATAAACCCCGATGAATGCACCGAGTGCGGGGCGTGTGCGGTCGCCTGCCCGGTCGGGGCGGCGATGATCGACGAGATGGTCCCGGACGAGGAGCAGGATTTCATCAAGAGCGAGGAGCTGTTCTTCTCCGAGGTCCTGCCCGGCCGGGACGAGCCGCTCGGCGAGCCGGGTGGTGCCGCTGAGGTCGGCAAGATCAATGCTGACTCGGAATTCGTCGCCGCGTACAAGAAGTAGGTATCGCGGCGGGTGGAGGGGCACCTCGCCACGAGGCCACGCCGGCGGATGATCGCTGCCGGCCTCCAGACAGATGCGCCTGGTCCGCTCCCTGGTCGATACTCCGACCAGGGAGAAGCAGCGCCGTGAAGCCGTGCTTGCGATGCCCGTCCGTGGCCGAGGGGCGGCGTGCCACCACGGTGAGCGGACGCCGCAGCGATCGTCTGGGGGATCACTGGTGGAACGGTCACGCCGGTCGGGGCGGTCGTGGTGAGACCGCCCAGCCAGGACGCGCTCTGGGAGGCCGTCACCAGCCGCAACGAGGGCATTCTTGCCACGATCGGCGAGACCGGGCTGCCCCACCTCTCGAACGTCTACTACGTTGCCGACGCCGAGCGCCGGCTGGTCCGTGTCTCGACGACGGGCGTCCGGGCCAAGGGCCGCAACCTGCTCCGTGACCCCAGGGCCGTGCTGCACGTGCCCGGCGGCGACTTCTTCAACTTCGCCGTCGCGGAGGGCGAGGTCACGCTGGCGATCCCGAGCGCGCCGGGCGACGAGGCGACGGACGAGCTGTACGCCGTGCACTCGGTCTTCAACGGGGCGGCGGAGCGGCCGGCGTTCGACCACCAGATGCTCGAGGCAAGCCGCATGGTCATGCGGCTTGAGGTGAACCGCCTGTACGGCCTGCTGCACCGGGCCTGACGGGCCCGCCTCGTGGACGACTGGCAGGTCGGGGAAACGCCGGGAAGTGGAGGAACGCCCGTGGACGACTTCGCGGTGAGCTTCGAGGTGAGCAAGGACGTCGAGGCCATCAAGCAGTTGAAGGCCCGTTACTTCCGGCTGCTCGACACGAAGGACTGGGACGGCCTGCGCGGGCTCTTCACCGACGACCTGGTGGTCGACACCACCGGGTCGGGTGGCGGGGTGATCGCCGGTGCCGAAGCGTTCGTGGGATTCGTCAGCTCCCACCTCGCGGAGGCGGTCACCGTCCATCACGGACACACCCCGGAGATCACGCTGACCTCACCGTCGGAGGCCACCGGCATCTGGGCCATGGAGGACCGGATCTGGTTCGCGAACGGCCACGCGATGACCGGTTTCGGTCACTACCACGAGACCTACGCGAAGACTGACGGCTCCTGGCGGATCGCCTCCTCGACGCTGACCCGCCTCCGCGTCGACATGACCGGACCTGCCACCGCCTGACGGAAATCGACCCCCCGCGAACGCGGGTCGTGGTATTCCCGTCGGCAAGGTCAGGGATAGTCAGGGATAACGGGGCAGGTCAACCTACGGTGCCGGTCGGGCCGCCTCGGACCAGCCCCGGTCGCGCAGCGCCTCTTAGGCGATGCGGACGTGGGCGCTGGTGAACATCCTGTCCTTACGAGGGCTCCACTCCCGGACGAGCCGGCCGCCCGGCCGCGGTCAGGTCGGGTCGATGTGACGGGTGAGGAGTGTGCGGGCGTCGCGGGCTACGCCGATCATGCCGCGGCGTGCGGCGCGGTCGGCGACGTCGCGCAGGTCGTCGAGGTCCACGGGGTCGCCGGCGAGCGCGGCGAGCTCCGCGGCGAACAGGCGGCAGCGCAGCAGCGCGCCGACGCCCTGCGCGCGGGTGGCGACCTCCACGGCGGTCCGCAGGTGCTCGCGCGCGCCCGGGAGGTCTCCGTCCAGCGCGGCCAGCCGGGCGAGGGCCAGCGCGACCGTACCGACGTAGCCGCACTGGCCGATGTTCGCGACGCAGTGCGCGACGGGCGTCAGCCGTGCGGTCAACGTGGCGACCTGTGAGCGCAGGCCGAGGTCGGCGACCGCGTGGGCGAGCATCGTCAGCCGCGAGTGGGTGGTCCAGGTGACCGGCTCGACCTGCGCGATCTCCGCGATCAGCAGCTTGTCGGCATCAGGCTCGCCGCGGGCGACCGCGATCAGCGCCGGCGCCCACGGGACGAACGGGCTGACCGGCACCGGCTCGTCGGGCTCGTCGGGA
>NZ_CASGGV010000329.1:0-33855 GCF_949319125.1 Frankia sp. Hr75.2
CTAGGTGGGCAGGGTGATCAGGACGGCGAGGTGGGCGTAGCCGTCCCACGAGGCGAGCGCGGACCGCCAGGCGTGGACCTTGACCTCGTTGGTGTCCCGGTTGATGACCTCGGAGGGTGGGGTGTCGCCCTCTGACGTCCACGCTGGGAGGTCCGCCGGGGTCTGCCGGTACTCGACGACCCCCGTGGCGTACATCCACGTCTGACCGGCGGTGGGCGTCTCGTTCGCGTCGCCATCCGGGCCGAGGCCGGAGTAGCCCATGCCGGGGACGACGATCGTGTCGACCATGGTCCGGATGAGGTTGCCTTCGCGGCGTAGCAGGTTCGCCGCGTTGGTCACCGCCTCACGCCGGCAGTGGATCATCCCCTGGACGCCGAGGTCGCCGAGGCCCTGCTCGAGCAGGGCCACGCCCCGCGCGAACGACACCGCGGTTCCCGGGGTCGGGTTGATCACGGTCGCCGTGGACATCGTCAGGTACAGGTTCGGCAGGGAGTTCGCCTGCGCGTACGCCCCGCCCCAGAACTCGGCCTCGACGGCGCGCGGTGTGCTCGCGTCGAGGAGGCGCCGGGCGCGGCCCGCGTAGTCCCTGCCGCGCATCGCCGAGCAGGTGTCGTAGACCTCGACCGCGTACGGGGTCCACTCGACGACACCGGGCATGTCGGCGGCGTAGCTGCCCGACGCGGGCCCGCACGTCCCCTCGAGGCCGGCGTCGAGGGTGACCTCGGGGGTGTAGGTGATGCCGTGGGAGGCCCACCGGTCGGAGTCGTCCACCGGGCTGGTGGCCGACCGTGGCAGGGATACCGCCGGGGCGGCCGGCGGGGGTGCGTTCGTGATCTGCGCGAGCGTGACCATGTCGGCGGCCTAGTAGGCGTACGGCGGGTTGGACGGCGCCGCGGCGGCGGCGACGGACACGCCGGTCGCGCGGACGGGGACCGTCACCTGCAACGACTCGTAGCCCCGCTTGGCCAGGCCTTCGAACGGCTCGACGAAGGTCTGGTACTTGTTCGTCGCGTTCAGCGTCGAGTCGCGGATGACACCCAAGTCCAGCTTCCCGCCGTCGAGGAAGACGTGCGTCCCCTCCGGGAACATGAAGAACACCAGCCGCGACGGCCACCAGGTGCCCGCGACCGCGCTTCCCGCCGAAGCGTCCGGCGGGGCGGCGCTGAGGGCCGCCGTGGTCGCCGGGGCGGCGAACGACTGGTCGGGGTAGTCCCACGCGCCGGCCGCGCTGAGGGTGTTGCCGGCGACGGACTTGGGGAGGCTGTCGAGCGTCCACGTCGGAATCAGGTTCCGGACGGCGAACAGGCCCGTGATGTACGAGGTGGCGACCGCGAGCTGGTCGGACGCCGATCCGGTCCGGTCGTGCGCGAGCTCGCGGAGGATGTCCGTGCGGACCGCGCCGAGCGCCCAGGACGGGGCGTAGATCCGGATGGGGAAGGTCTCGGGCAGCCGGTGCCGGTAGCGCATGCTCGTGGCGAGCAGGTCGGCCAGGGCGAGCCAGTCCCGGGCGAAGCTGACCAGCGCGCCCGCGCCGGTCTTGATGGAGCTGACCGACATCCGCGCGAGCAGGTTGATCTCCGCCATCCGCGCCGCGTTGGCCATGGCGAGTTCGGTGTTGGCCTCGACCATCTCGGGGCTGAACCGGCCCTGAAGGTTCGAGAACTGGAGTCGGGTCGGGATCGCGTCGACCAGCTCCTCGACGGCCGACGGGCACGCGAATTCCTGGACCGGCTTGGCGGTGGGGCTGGTCGGGTTGGCGTCGTTCGCCGACGTCCAGACGGCCGTCGCGGAGGTGCCCACGCTGGCGAACGAGGGCGGGGGGACGAACCGGATCCCGCCCCGGGTGGCCTGGAAGGCGGGCAGGGAGTCCCGGATGGGGCGGGCCGTGGTCGTGTCGAGCTGGATCGAGTAGTCCACCGGCACCGGGCCGCAGATGCCACCGGCCGCCACCACGGCATGCATGCCGCCCTGGGAGGCCACGGAGTCCATGACCGCGTCGACGGAGAGCGCCTCATCCATGCGTCGCGTGGTCGCCCAGGCGTCGTCACCCGGCAGGATCCGGCTCGCCGGGTAGGCCCATGTCAGGCTCGCGCACACGGCCCGCTGCTCACCGTCCGCGCCGCCCATCAATTCGATCTTGCGGTGGATCGAC
The DNA here is from genome assembly GCF_949319125.1 of Frankia sp. Hr75.2. Taxonomy (NCBI): domain Bacteria; kingdom Bacillati; phylum Actinomycetota; class Actinomycetes; order Frankiales; family Frankiaceae; genus Frankia; species Frankia sp. Hr75.2. The sequence continues at coordinate 2,153 of NZ_CASGGV010000329.1, forward strand.
GCGTTCAACGTCGACCAGTCGACCTGCTCGCCGATGCCGAGACCGGGCATGCCACCGGCGGCGGTGAGGGCGGAGTCGAGGACGATCCTGGGGCGCCGGCTGGACGCGGTCACCGCGCCGACTCGACGGCGCAGAGCGGCGACGCGGGACGAGTTGTTCGCGAACCGGCCGGCGGCGGTCTGGGCGGCCGGGGCGGGCTCGCCGTTCTCGGCGCGGGCGAGGATCTCGGCCTGAACCCGGTCCGTCGCCTCGACGATGCGGGCCATCTCCTCGAGGGTCGCCTCGTCGGGTGCCGCGCCGGGGCCGGGGTCGATGTCGCGGAAGCGGGCGGCGAGGTCGCCGTTGAGTTCGTGTAGCTCGTCGACGGACAGGCTGGTGAGGTCGAGGTCGCCGGCAATGGCCTGGTCGACCGTCTGGGAATCCATGAGGGTGGGGGCCTTCCAACGCGGTGGCTGGCGCGTCGGTCGACGGTGATGGTCGGTTCGCGAGCACGCCGGGGGGAATCGGCGTGTCGAGGCGGCTACGCCCGCCCTCGGCTCGTCCGGGAGCGGCTACGCCTGCTCTCGGCTCAGACGGTCGCTAGGAGACCGGTGCCTGTTGATCAGCGACGATACCCGTCCCGGCTCCCGCCGTCGATGTTCGGCGCTCTCGTGAGGTGGGACGCGGCGTCCATCTGGAGTGGTCGGCGGTCAACGGCGTCGGGTCGAGGAGCAGCGCCACCCTCATTAGTAGTGAGGGCGCCACCCTCACCACCAAGGTTGTCCACATGCTGTGGACGCCCCGGCGACACCGCTACGGCACCGGAACCAGCGTGACGACGGCGTCGCCGAGCGGGCCCCCGCCGCCCTCGTCGATCCTCATGATCCGCATGGGAGGACCCCAAGCCGTGAGGGGTCCCGAGTAGTACGCCCCCTTGGCGCCCACCGGCCGGTCAGGCGCGGAAGACGTCATGGCTGCCGATCCGGAGCCAGACCACATGAGGCCCCGGACGGCCATGCAGCGGCGGGCCGTAGGAGAACAGGGCCCGCCCGTCGGGCGCCCACGACATCTCGAAGACGCCCGGGCGGGTCTTGAAGCCTTTCACGCGCAGAGACGGGTGGAACGACCCCTGGTTGAGTCCCTCGACGAACAGCCGCCGCGCGACCCGGAACGCCCCGCGCTGCTCGGGGCGTAGCCGCTGATAGTCCGCCAGGAAGCGGGCCGCGGCCTCGTATGTGGGCACATGGCCACCCTAGGTGAGCCATCCGGGCGTGTGACGAGTGGTCTGTGTTCCGAGGGTGGCACACCGGCCCGGCGTCAGCTCGCCCGTGTGCTCCTGCCCGGGTTAGTGGCGAGAGCCTCAAGGAGGACGTCGAAGGCATCCTCGCCGACGCAGATCACCGATCGGCCGGCGTCAACTTCAACGAGCGCCTCGTCGAGCGCGCGAGCGGTCTCGACGTCTGGCTCGTCGGCCCACTCGTGCGGCTCCGGGACGGGGTAGGGCAGGTCCGCAGGGTGCGTCATCGTCGCCGCCCTTCCTCGTGAAACCTGATGTCCACCAGGATGCCAACCTACCTTCTCGCTACGGGGTGCAAGAGGGCGCTTACAGGGGGGTGTGTGGTCTGTTCGTTAACCCCACCATGACGGTAAGCCGCCAGCCGCGCCCTGGCGAGTGAGGGTCGGCTACACCTCAGCAAGTCCGACCGGGATCTCGTAGGCCAGCACGTACCGGTCGGCGGGGATCACGATGTCGGCGGTCTCGACGGCTCGCTCGCCCGCCCAGTGGGTCCGCTCGACGAGCATCACCCACACGTCTCCGGGGATGTCGAGTTCGCGGCGCTCATCCGCCGTCGCCGGCCGCGAGCGGACCTTCTCGGTGACACGGTCGATGTGCACGCCGAGGGTGTCGAACCTCGCGACAACGCCAGTCGGCCCTCCGGTGCCCTCAGGCTCCTCTATGGCCGTGCCGCCAACGAGCGCGAACGGCTCCCAGCTCGTCGAGGACTGGATAGGACGCCCGTCCGCGCGGAACAGGTACGTGGTCCGCATGACGTGATCGCCAGCAGCGATTCCGAGTCGAGTCGCGGTCGCCTCGTCGGCCCGGATCCGATGCGTCTCCCATGTCCAGTCCGGCTCTGCGCCCTCGCGTCGAGCGTCGCGGGCGAACGGGGACGTCTCACCGACGGGCTTCCGCCGGTAACGGGTGGACCACCGTTCTTCGACGACCGGCCGGCGGCGGACGAACGTACCGAACGGCGGGCGCCGGTCGAGGAGGCCGACAGAGACAAGCTCCCCGAGAGCCTGGCGGACGGTCGGCCGGGACGTCCCGTACTGCTGCGCGATGTCGGCCTCGGCCGGGAGCTGGGCGCCTTCCGCGAGCTCGCCGGATTCGATCTGACTGCGCAGGTCATCGGCGATCCGGCGGTAGATGCTCGCGCGCTCCTCGGGGCTCATGCAATGACGGTATCCGGGATGGTCAAGACCGTACCGCCCATGGATCGTCGTCACTCATCCGAGCAACTGTATTGACAGTCTAGACAGTCCTCCGTAACGTTCCACCTGTCACCCCGCGCACCACGGACAGGAGGAGCACACCGTGCACACCGTGCAGGCCGATCACGACCTGCTTATGCCGGGCGAGACCGCCAGGCGACTCCGGACCACGCCGTCCACACTCGCCCGCTGGGCTCGCACCGGCCGAATTCGATCCGTCGAGCTACCCGGCGGCCGTCGCCGCTACCGGCGCGGCGACGTCGAGGCGATCCTCGCCAGCGGCCAGCCCACCCCCACCGACGCCGCGTAGATCTCCCCCGAACACAAAGCGGCCCCCGCCGGTCTCTGACCACCGACGAGGGCCTGTGACTCAAGCGCCCGATCCACCACAGACAGGACAAAGAGCCGTGTTCATCATGCCTGACCCCGCCGCCGGCCTGCCCGACTTCGCGCCGCTCGCCGGATCCATCTTCGAGACGGACCCCGACCTCCGCGCCCTCGACGAGCACGACGGCGGCCAGTTCGCCAAGCTCGCCGACGTCAACATCCGATACGGCGTGGTCACCGACCCGAAGCTGCTCGCCCAGAGCGTCGAGGAGTTCGGCGCCCGCCGCGACCGCGGGCGGCGCGCTCCCGCCGGGTGGAGCGCCACGTACGTGACCTGCGGCGACTGCCAGAAGCGGGTCAACACCTACAGCAACGGCAGGCTCCGCCGCCACCGCTGCTCCTGACCTCCCCGCACCACCACCGGCCGGGCTGCCTGTGACCACACCAGGCGCCCGGCCCACCTCCCCGTCGCTCTGACGGGCACAGCCACCCAGCACAGATCGCAGATCGCCACCCGGCAGGGGAACGCCATGACCTCACCCGCCCCCATCACCGCCGCGCCCGCCCGGCCCACGCCGCCGCTGCGCCTCGTCCAGCCGTCCGCCCAGATCTTCGCCACGCCGACGCCGATCACCTGGCGGGACCTGCCGAAGCCCGACGGCGACCGCTACATCGCCGCAGGAACCAACCTGTTCGCCGCGGGCGCCACCTTCTGCCACCTCCTCGACGATGGCGACGCTCCCGAGGCGCTCGCCCTCGACGTGCCCTGCCTCGGCAGCGAGGAGGCCGGCGGCGGCGAGATCCCCGTGTCCGTCCTGCGGACCGCCCTCGCCCAGGTGTCCGACGACTTCTTCCTCGCCGGCGGCTACGTGCCCGACGGCGCACGCCACGCCCGCCTGGTCTTCCTGCGGACCTTTGCGTCAGAGGTCGTCCGATGAGTCAGGGTTCGACCTTCCCCAACGCCATGGACGTCGGCGACCTGCGGACCTACCGGGGCCCGGTCGAGCTGAACTGGTGGGATCTGCCCCAGGCCCGCGACCGCGCGCCACTCAGCCTCGACGACCTGTTCTGCGACGCCCGGCACGTCGCCGAGAACCACCCGACCGAGCGGATCCTGTCCGTCGTCGTCCCCCACGACACGATCCTCGCCCACAAGTCGGGCGCCGCGAACTCCGCCGCCCTGCTGCGCGAAGCCCTCATCCAAGCGCCCGACGACGCCATCCTCGTCGCCGCCCACACGCCGTGGGTCGAGAGCCACGACGACGACTCCGTCCAGTTCCTTTTCGCATGGGGCGACCGGCCTGACGCCAACCAGCCCCTGCCAACCCCGCCCCCCGGCCAGCCGAATTACTGGGCGCCGGTCGCCGCACCGCCGCGCAGGCAATGCGGTCCGATCATCCGCAACGCCATTGACGCCGGCGACTTCGCGCGGGGCTGGATATGAGCGCCGAGCCGATCCCGCTGCCTGCCACCGTCCGGCCGGTCCGCTGGCGGGACGTGTGGTCCCTCGACCCGCACCAGCCCGGACTGCCCGAAGCCGTGCGTGGCGCCCAACTCCACCTCGTCGAGATGGACGCCAGCGACAGCCCCTACCGCCACCGGCTCGGCCGGGCCGTCGCCGGCCTCCCCGACGACGCCCACCTCGTCGGCGGCTACGCCACCGAGGGCGGGCTCTCCCGACGCCTGCGGTTCCTGTTCGCCTCGAAGGAAGACCAATGATCTTGCCCGGCACGGACCTGCGGGCGGCACTGGCGGGCGCGCTCGTCGACGTCGCTCACGCCCTGCTCTCCCCCGACCTCGACATCAGCGGCCCGCCGGCGACCGACGGCGACATCCTCGGCAGCCTGTCCGCCGTCGCCCAGCCGACCGGCCTCACCCCCGCCGACCGCCGCGAGATCGTCACCGCGACCGCCGCCGACATCTACCGGCGGACGACATGACCGCCCCCACCGGCGTCAGCCGCCAGTGGACCGACGAGCAGCGCGCGGCACAGAGCCGACGCATGACCGGCACGGCCCACGAACGTCGGGACACGGTCCGCCCCGCCGCCCAGGCCGACCCCAACGACCAGGGCCTCACCGCCACCGACTACGCCCGCCACCGACTCGCCGAAGCCGGACGCCGGCACGGACCGGACGCCGTCCCCGTGGCCGCCGCCGACCTGCTCGCCGCCGAACTCGCCCGGCTCATCACCCTCGTCCGCGCCGTGCACGGCGACACCGCGACCGCCGAGGCCGCCGCCCAGGCGTGGCGCCACGCCCGCGCCGGTCTCGCCCTGAACGCACCGAGGAACCCCGCCCCTACAACCGGCACTCCTGGGAGGCCGACATGCCCGTGAACACGCTCCTCGCCGCACCCGACGACCCCGAACCGCTCCGCTCATCCCTGCTGGACACCGTCATCCCCCGCCGCGACGGCGTGACGTTCCGGGTCGGCCAGCACGTCCAGGTCGCCGCCGAGGACGGCCCCCGGCACGGCCAGATCGTCCCCCACTGGGAGTCCCAGCCATTCGACGGCAACAGCTTCCGGATCGGCCCGCCGCCGAGCACGGAGAACCCGCACCCGGCCTTCGACAGCTACGCCTACGTCGCGTTCGACGACGGATCCCGCCCCGGCCTGCTGTCCACGTCGCTCCTCTCAGACGACCCGGACTGGTAGCCGGCGTCCCCGACCTGCTCGCCGTGGTCGAGCCATGGCCGCCCGGCGGCGGCGAGCAGGTCGGGTCCCAACCGCACCGAGGACCCACACCAACCCGCGTCCCTGGGAGGACGACATGCCCGTACAGACCCTCGTGGCCACCCCCGACCCTGAGCCCCACCCGCGGCGCTCCTCGGAGCGGCAGGTCCCCGCCGTGACCAGCCTCGCCGCGTTCCGCATCCCGGAGCCCGGCGACCTGCTGTGGCCCGGCATGGACCTTGGCGCCGGCGCCCGGCTCGTCCTGATCGACGACAGCATCGCCCCCGGGCGGGGCTGGTAGCCCCGTGGCTCGCCACTGCCGCGGACGGTGCGGCCGGGAGCTGGCCTGGTACTCGTTCCGGCTGCACTACTGCCAGGGCTGCGCGCGGTCCATCACCACCGCGCCGAGGGAGTCCAAGACCGACAACCGGCTCGTGTCTGTCGAGCGGTTCCTCGGCCCGATCGCCCTCTCCACAGAGCACGCCCCGTGGGCTGACGGCGCCATCCGCAGCGGCGCGCTCACCCCCGGATGGCAGCTCACGCCCGCCGGCGAGGACACCGGCGACGACCCGCTCGGAACCCTCCCCTGATCGCTACCCCCGCCCACGCCGACCTCCTCGGCCACCGCGGGGCGTAGCCGCACCACCCCAACCGAATCACCACCCAACCGAAAGGACCCATCCCATGGACCTCGCCGACCTGTACACCAGCACCGCCGACGAGGCGCTCACCGCCGCCCGCAGCCTGGACAACCCGGCCGACCGCGCGTTCGCCCTCTCCAACATCGGCGGCAACCTCACCGAGCCGACCCGCACCGACGTGTTCACCGAGGCCGTCGAAGCGGCCCGGCTCGTCGACGACCCGAAGTCGCAGGCGCAGTCCCTCATGGCCGTCACCAGCAGCATCCGGCGGGCGCTCTGACCACCACCTGGTGGGACAACGAGGGCGACGAGGACGAGGACCCGGACGCGGTGACCAGAACCGGCGCGCCCCAGCGGCTGGCCCGGATCGAGATGGCCACCCTGCGGCAGCAGGCCCTCGACGCCGCCCGCCAGTGCGACGACATGGCCGTCCGCGTCGACCGGATCCTCGGCCTGACCGCCTTCGGCCTGGTCTTCACCGACCGCGAGCTCCTGCTCGACGAGGCATACACGTACGCCCTCAAGGTCACCGACCCGGCCGCCCGGTCCGACCTGCTCGTGAAGGTCTTCCGCGCCGCCGGCGGCATCACCAGCCCGTAATCCCGCGGGTCCGCCCGTCATCGAACGAGCGGGCGGACCCATCCCGACAGGAGACCCACATGCACTTCCCCGGGGACCTCGACGACCCCAACCCCGCCCTCCACGACCTCGACCTGACCGAGGCCCGCGCCACCACCGACCCCACCATCCGATCCCGGCGGCTCCACATGCTCGCCCAAGGCGTAGGGACCCTCGACCAGCGCGGCGCCGCGATGAACGAAGCCCGCGACGTCGCCATGGCCATCACCGACCCCGACCAGCGGACACGGCAACTCGACTGGCTCGACTGGCACTACGACTAGCCACCCCGTCCCGCGACACCCCGACAGCCCCCGACCCCCCTCGACAGCCCGCCCGGCCGCCCGTGCAATCCCGCACAGCGGCCGGGCACATCCATCCCGACAGGAGAACCCATGAACACCGACCAGTCGACCCGGCAGGGCCTCGACCCCCGGCACGTCGAACTCCTCGACGCCACCCGCGACACCCCCGAACCCGGCGCACGCGCCGCACGGATCGCCGAAATCGCGGCCGACCTTCCCGAAGGGCAGCGCCTCGACGCCATGCTGTTCGCCCGCGGGTTCGCCCGGATGGTGCCCGACGAGGAGCGGCGCAACGGCATCGCCGAACGTCTCCGCGAGACGCAGCACCGCCTCGTCCCGCCGGGGCCCGGACCGATCCCGCAGGCGATACGCCGCGGACCCGAAGTCCGCAGGCCGCTGTCCGACCTCGTCGCCGTGGTCGGCCCCGGCGAGCAGGTCCGGTAGTCCCAGGGGCGCAGTGACGCCCCGCCTCCGCACCCTCCCCCTCACTGCCCGGCCACCGGCACGGCTCTCCTGCCTCCGGTGGCCGGGCGGAACTGTCTCGGAAGGAGACCCGCATGCGGTTCCTCGACGGCCTCGCCGGAGACCCCGGCGACCTCGGCGACATCCGCAAAGACCCCAACCTTCATCCCAACCACATCGCGCTCCGCAACCGTCACCTCCGCGCAGCGGCGCGCATCGCCAGCCCGACCCTGCGCTCCCGACGGCTTCACACCATTGCTGCCACCGACGACACTGCCGACCGGCTCGGCGCTGGACAGGAAGCGTTCGCGGTCGCTGTGACCATCCCCGACCCCGGTCAGCGAATGCGCCAATTCGACTGGCTCGCAACCCAACCCGGCGCCGCCCCACGCCCGAACCTCGCAAGGGACGATGTGTTTGGGTGCGCAGATTGGGACGTCGACCACCAGGCCGGCACACAGATCGGGTTCCCCCTCGGCCCAGGCGGCGGCCCGGACATCCTCGACCTCGACGAGTTCCTCGCCAACTGACCCGCGCCGGCCGGCGGGGTGGCGGCCCGCTCGACTTCCACAACCCCACCCACACCGAGGACCCCCACCAGCCATGACCACCACCATCCGGCCCGCTCTGACCGCCGACCAGTGGGCCGAGATCCACGCCATCGCCGACCAGTACGAACCCGCGGCGAAGATCAGCGTCACCCTGACCGGCCCCGATGGCGGCACACAGACCGGGATCGTCTGGACCCGCGGCGGGCAGCGACTCGGCGACAAAGTCGACGCCGCCGCCACCACGCGCGGCCTCGGCCTCGCCGACAGCTTCGCCCTCACCGAACCCCACGGCCGGCGGCACACGCACGACCAGGCCGACGTGCTCGTCACCCCGATCCGCCCGGTCCTCGCCGAGATCCTCGCCGGGAAACGCGACGACGGACGGTTCGCCGGACTCCCCCGGGCCCTCCTCGAAGCCGCGCGCAGACTCCGCCCCGACCTCGGCCCGCTCGACGACGAGACCGTCGACCAGCTCGCCCGACGCTGGGAACCCCTCGGCCCGACCCTCGGCGCCCAGCTCGGCCGCTGACCGACGCCGCCCCGTCCCTGGCGTTGAGGGGTGCGCGAAGTACCTCCCAACACCAGGGACGGCCGGCGACAGTACACATCAGCGCGTACCACCTCGGCGCCGCTCGCGTAGCCAACGCCCGGCTCGCCCACCACGTCGGCATCGCTTCCCCGGCGCCGGGAACGCGATGACGTCAAGCCGCGAGACCAACCTCGAGGCGCCTCGAACATGGTCGGCAGGCCGCGAAGGGTGCACAGAACCGAGTACCCCTGCCGCCGCCCTGCGCACCGCGGCATCACTTCGCGGACGCCCACAAAGTGATCAAGCGGACCCGGCGGGATGCCTGCCGGTGCCCGCCCTAACGTCGTTTAGGGCGGTGTGACCAGAGGCTGTGTGACCGCACACACCCTGCCCGGCGCACCGCCGAAGATCGGGACAGTATCCCGATCTCCCGCCATCCACTCGACGCCAGCGGCAAGGGTCCGGACTAGTACAGACCCTTCGCGGCACGCCCGGTCGCCGACCGGGGGCAGGCTGGACCATGAGAGGGACACGAAGTCCCTCCCATCCCGCACCGAATTCATGATCCCTGATGTCGCCGACGGCGCCGGGCGCTCCTCGAGCGGGACCCCCGCAGATCCGCACCAGCTCGGATCGCGCGTCGACCGCGGCCGTGCGCGTCCTCGCTGGACCGACCGGAAAGCGCGAGCAATGCGCACAGTTCTAGGCCCGAGCCCGGCCCGCTCGACGCTTCCCGGATCTGGGAACCGCGCCGCCGGCCACCGCCTCGGCTACCCGCGTTTCGCGAACGTGAGCCGCGGGCCCAGCGGATCCCACACGCTGCCAACCCGGCGAACCGTCTCCTCGTCAACCGGCCACAGCACCGGCTCGACCGCGTGCGCGTCCTCCACCCACCGGCGCGCCACATCCGAGAACTCGCCGGTGTCACGCACACCCGCGCGGATCGCGTCGAGGACAGGCCGAAGCGGCGTCACCAGAACCGTCACATCACCACGCCGATCAACACGGCCGGCGATACTGCCCAGCGCGTACCCATCCGCCATCCCCAGGCCACGCGCGAGCGCCTCCTCGTCCACCAGATCACCCAACTCGGCGCCGCCGGCCGTCCACAGAACCTCGGCCCACGGACCGATCAGCGTGTCGAACGCGACCTCAAGACGAACCCCAGCCTCGTACAACCCGGCCAGCTCGGAAGCCGCAGCCCGGTAGGCGCCCATCAACTCACCCGGCGAACCGGCACCATCCCCGCCACCAGCAGACCCACGCTCCCCGGCCGGCGGCATCACGCCACCGCCCGCAACGCCGCCGGCAACGACCCATGGAACGGCAGGATCTCCCCCGGATCGAACGGCACAAACGGACTGCGCTGCCCACGCGAACCCGACTTCCGCGCCGTCATCCGGAACAGACCCACCGGCCCACCGGCCTCGAGGCGGCACGCCAGCAACGGGATTCCACCCCCACGCGTCGCCACATCGAACGTCCTGTTCCAATCCGTCGGGCGCACTCGAGTAGGCCCACCAGGACGCACCTGCACCACCGCGAACGTCTCGCGGTACGCCACCAAGTCCGCACCAGCGGCCCGAACCGCACCCCGGAGCACCGTCCACCCCGCCTCGTCGAGCAGCCACCGGGCGTCGTCCAGGGCCTCACCGGCACACCGGACAGGGCTCGTGATGGTCACGGGTGGGGCCTCCTCGAAAACACGGACGGCGCTGGCCAAGGCCGCCCGCTTGCCAGGTTTTGGTCAGCGTGGACCCGATCTCGTGCCACTCATGACATGCCCCCCAACCTTCCGCAACCTCTCGCCCCCTGATCACGGTCGGTGTGATGCGTCTGACAGGGCGATGCGTACGGGGTGGAGCTGGTCTTGCGGCATTCGGTCGGCGCAGGTGTCGCAGAGGTCGAGGGCGTCGTCGAGGAGGAGCTGTCCGCCGATCTTGGCGGGTACGGCGTGGTGGACGATGCCGAGCGGGTTGGCGAGGTGGAGGTCGAGGTGCCGCGCCCTGGTGGCTCCTGGGGCCTTGCACAGGCCGCATCGGACTGGGCGGTGGTGGGCCTTGTCGAGGTGGGTGGTGTGGCAGTCGGCGCAGGCGAGCCGGTCGAGGTGCCGGCCGCACAGGATGGCGGCCGGGATGCGGGCGACACCCGGGGGCATGGCAGCGTGACTCTCGGTATCAAAGTTCGTGTCACGATCTTTTTCGGTGCCGTCCGCCGGGTCGAGGTCGAGTTCAAGGTCGGCGAGGATGGCGGGGCTGACCAGGTGTTCGCATGCTTCGACGCGGGTGCGGCTGAGGGCGCCGTAGACGCGGTCGATGGTGCGGGCGGCCCATCGGCCGGCGGCGTCGCTTCGGGCGGCGTGGGTGGCGCTCATGGGCTCCTCGGGGTGTGTGGTGGTTTGCCGGCGGGCGTTGGCCCGTGCGGCTCGGAGGGTGTTGACGCGGTCGCGCATGGCGGTGGCGTCGAGGCCGGGTGCGATGACGACCCGATGTCCGGGGCCGGTGGCGGCCTGGTCGCGGTCAAGGCTGTGAAGCGTGGTCACCGCACCCCTCGGTTCTGGCGGCGCGGTGAGGGGTTGTGGGGATTGTGGGGATGCCGATCGGGGGTGTGGCAGGCCCAGTTCATGACGGCAGCGCCGGGCGGCGGGCTGCCGCGACGAGGTGCCGAGTGACGATGGCGCCGATGTGCTCGTCGTCCGGGTTGAGGCCTAGGTCGCCGAGGACTCCCTCGATCAGGTCGAGGACCCGCTCCTGGTAGGCGGTGATCATGTCGATCTGTTCCCGCTCGACTCCGGCGTCGAGGGCGAGTTTGCATACGGAGGCGAAGTGCTTCCGTTCGGCTCGCCACAGCTCGATTTCCGGGGTGGCCTTGCGGCCGGTGAGGGTGGTTTCGGTGAGGGTGACGCCGCGGTCGATGTCCTCGGTGGCTTTGATCTTCTGTTCGAGGTAGGCGGCGAAGGCGGCGGAGCGGCTGACCTCGTCGAGGAGTCCGATCATGGGGTCGACCGGGCGGACCTCTCCGAAGCGGATCCGTTCCGCGAACCGGTCGGCGTACATCTCCATGGCTGCGGCCTTCCTTCCGTTCTCCGTGTTGCCGAGGTGTTTGCGGCAGTTGCCGTAGCCGAGGGTTGTGGTGCCCCATCCGGCGGCGAGCTGGCAGCGGGTGTGCTGGCCGGGTCTGCGGTTCTTGGCGTTGCACCGGCCGGCGATGGGTGCGGGGTAGCAGTCCTCGTCGGGGTCGGGTTTGCGTTGCCATCCGATCCGGGCGCCGCCGAGTGGCTGGACTGCGTCACGTCCCGTCACGATCGGTCGCCGGAGTCATGTCCTGTGACGCCGCAGGGTGTTTCACCGGGTGTTCCGCTACCAGGTGTGACGCCGATAGGCAGGCCGAGCATCTGCGCGAACAGGGCCCGTTCGTCCGGGTCGGCGACGAGGCGTTGCAGGTTGCCGGCCGCGCGAAGGGCGAGGGCTTCGGGGATGGCGGCGGCGCCGTCGAGGCTGTCGGCGTAGCTGTCGTAGTCGGATCCGATGGTGGTGCGGGGCTGACTCCGCCCCTTGGGGGCGCTCACAGTTCACCTGCCGCGGTCCGGCCGATGGCGAGCCACATTGCGTTGAGGGCGGCGTAGGTCCGCTGAACGGCGGCGCGGGCGTTGTCTGCGATCTCGTCGCCGTCGACGGTGTCGTGGTGTGGTGCGGCGAGGCATTGGTCGATGACCTCGCGGAGGTCCTGGTGCCGGTAGTAGACGGTTTTCGCGGCGTCGCGGACGGCAGGGTCGTCGGCGAAACACGCGGCTTGCTGGACGCCTTGGGTGGCGCAGTCCATGGCGTCGCGGACTTCGACTTCGGCGGCCCAGCCGGGCGGGACATGGTCGGGTATGGGCATGTGGCCTCCTGGGGGTGGGGCCGGGCGCGACGGGGTGGTCGCGCCCGGCCGGTTGGTCAGAGCTGGGCGGCCATCTCTGCGACGTCGATCAGGTCGTTGATCTGCTGGACCATCTGCCTGGCCGCGTCGATGTCGAGGTCGGCGAACCGCCAGCCGCCGGAGTCGACGAGGTCGAGTCGGGGCTGGCCGTTGTAGAGGTAGGCCGAGGCGTAGAGGTCGGACCCGTCGCAGATCGGCTCATGGCCGACCTCGACGACGGTGGGGTCGGGGTGCCCGGGTCCGTACAGCTGTGCGCAGATCTCGCGTCCGGCCTGGTTGTGGGCGGCTTTGCGGATTTGGGACAGGACTTGCTGGGCGAGGCCGAGTACCTGCTCGTGTCCGCCGACGGCTTCGGCGATCAGGTCCAGTCCTGCTATGGCCTGGGCGATCCGCGTGGTGGCGGCGGCGAGGCATGTCGGGCAGGTGTGCTGGCCGGTGGGGAGCTTGTCTCCGGGCTGAAGGCCGGTGGTCGAGTAGTGGGTGGCTACGACGTGCGCGTGGAACTGGCCGCGACAGGTGGTGCAGGTGTGGGTGGCGCCGCCTGGGGTGTGCTCGAAGCGGTGCAGGGGCGCCGGGGGGGTGTCGGTGGCGTCTGTGCTCATGGGACTCTCCTTGTGGTTGAGGTGTGCCAGGCGGCGCCGTGGGTGCGATCCACGGCGCCGCTGCCGTTGGTGGGTTAGGCGGTCAGCAGGGCGAGCAAGGTGTCGCCGTGGCACGGTTCGCCCGGCTCGCAGGCGCACGCCAGGTCGTAGCCGCCCAGGTCTCGCAGCTCGTAGAGGACCCGGGCGCGGTCGTACCGGCCGATGACCCACGGCCCCTCACCGGCCAACCAGTCGCGGTGACGCTCGACGGCGCCGGCCTGGCCGTACTCGGCGACCGTGAACGGGTTGCCCCATCGGGACGGCCGACCGATCTTCTTCGTCAGGACGGGCAGCATCTGCCCCCGGAGGATCTGGACCCGCTTCGCCTCCGTCCACGGCCGGGTCTCGGCGGGCGCGCTCATGCTGGGGTGGCCGTACCTGGCGAAGTACTGCTCTGCGAGTTCACGGCTGTCGATCATTTCCTTCTCCTTGGTCGTCTGGTCGATGTCCGGTCGCCCTCGCGCCGGCGGGCCACGCGCCGGGGTCGTCTCAGGGCTCACGAGGCGGCCGGCAGGGATAGCGGGGCGATGTCGGGTTCGGGGTACTGGTTGCTACCGAGGCAGCGCCACCGCCCGGCCCAGTGCTCGACGACGAGGCCGGCGGCGTCGAGGGGGCGTCGGGTCTCGCAGTTCGCGCACTCCCCGACGTCCATGGGATCGGCCCGCGGCGGCCAAGTTAGGCGGCGCATCGGGGGTCGATTTCCCATGGCCCCCGACCTCCCCCGGCGGTGTGGAGCTGGGGGTGCGCCTCGTAGGACGGGGAGGGGGGTCGTCCGGGCCTGCGTGGTGGGTCGGGTCGCCGACGAATCCATCCGAGTTCGACGAGCTGGTCGAGGACGGTCTGCACGTCGCTCGCGCTCTCCGCCCAGGCGCGGCCGCGTACGCCCTGCCATGCGTCTCGGGTGGTGAAGGCATCCCCACAATCCCCAATACCCGCCCTGTCGTTGAGTTCTGGGGATTGTGGGGATGCCCGACGGCGTATCCAGGACAGCATCGTGACCTGTCGGGAGTCGCGCCGGTGCTTGTCGAGGGTGAGGACCGCGCGGGCGTGCGCGATCAGGTAGTCCGACATGGCGACCGCGGCGAGCATGTGCTCGACACGGACCCACGCGACCCCAGCGTCCTCGGCGAGCGCGAAGAGGGCGGCGATCCGTACGAGGGCCCCTGGGAGCTTGGAGGCCCAGGCAAGGATGCGGGTCAGGTCTCCGATGTCGGGGTGCAGTCGGGGCTCGAGGTCGGCCCGGAACTCGTTCAGGACCGCCAGGGCGTCGGCGTCGAGGCGGAGCACGGTCTGCTCGTCGCCGTTCACGGCGGCGGCTCGAAGGATCTTGCCGACGCACTGTTCCCAGATGTAGGCGACGTGTTCGGGAACGTCGGGGGCGTCGAGCCTGCGACTGCCGACCGTGGTGGGTGGCATGGCGAAGAGCATTCGCGGGAGAAGGCCTCGTTCGGTGAAGGCACGGACCTGGGTGGCCTCGGCGATCACGTCGGGTTGGGCGATGATGCCGAGCGTGAGGAATGGCCGTTCGATGAACAGGGGCTCGCGGGATATCCGGTCGATCCACACGCTTTCGCCGTCGTACGCCTTGAGGACGAGGTCGACGTTCGCCCTGCCATCGGAGTAGCGGCCGGCGAGGGTGCCGAGAATGCCGCCCTCGGCGGAGATGACGGATATGGGTCCGCCCTGGGCGGCCATGATCTTGCCGAGGGCTTCGGGGGTGACGTCGTCGGCGAGGATGCGTAGCTCGGCGGGTTCCCGCATCTCGCCGGCCTCCCGCGCTGCCGCCCGTGCGGTCGCTTCGGCATCGGGGCCGGCGCTGAGTTTGGCTGCCGCCTGCTCGGCGGCATGTGCGCGAGCCTGGGCGATGCGGTAGGCGGCACTCTCTTCGAGGTAGACGCCCCGCCCCGCGGTGCGCAGCTCCTTGGCGATGGCGGCGAGGGGGCGGGTGATCTCTTTGACGACGGCGGTCTTTCGTGTGCCGGAGTCGGAGAGGGCGGCTGTGTAGATGGCGGTCTCTTCGGACCAGGACCGAGAGACGTCGGCGCGGAACTTGCCGCGGGTTGCCGCCGAAAGGGTAGCCAGCGCGGTGACGGCGCCGAGGTCGGCGGGAGTCTGCGTGCTGTCCCGGACTGCCCGGACGATGTCACCGATGGCGCCGGGCAGGGCCGCGAGCGGGAAGTCGGGCAGTCCGACCGTGAGGGGCGTCGGCTCCCCCCAGGGCTCCGATTCCCTCCCTCCGACATCCCCAATATCCCCAGAACCCGCGGGCCGCCCCCGTCCGAAGCGGCCGGCGAGCTCCAGTGCGGCCCGACTCATCTCCTCGTCGATGCTCTGGTCGGTCAGCACGTCGGATTCCTCTCGGGGATCAAGAGAGCGCGGGCTGTGGCCCGTGTGGCGTCGAGTAGGGGGAGTCCGCGGCCGACGGCGGCGCGGATGAGCGCGCGGATGTCCTCGTCCCGGGTGGGGAGGGGTGCGATCTGGCGGGCCGCCCAGACGAGCCGGCCGGCGGTGCGCGCCTCGTCGCCGGTCGCGATGAACCGGGCGAGTCGGGTGACGTCGACGGTCTGCCGGTCGGGCAGGGGTGGGGCGATAGCCCGCCATGCGGCCTTGCGGTCGCCTCCGTGATGCAGGTGGGCGTACACGTCGAACCTGGTGAGGGTGTCGGCCGGCAGGCCGGTGCTGGACGTGAACACGTGCAGGACGGGCGGGTCGTCGTGGGAGACGGCCGAGGTTCCGCGGTCCTTTCCGGGCCGTGTCCAGTGCCGTTCGCCGTGGCCGTTGTCGCGGCAGCACGTCCAGCCGGCCGGGCCGAGCAGCTCGTACCAGTCTGTGATCGCGGTCCACTGCTCGGTGACCTCGGCGGCGGTGAGTCCGCTTCCCTCGTGGGGGGTGGGGACGTAGGCGGGCCTGACCGGCCGTGGCGGTTCTGGCGGCAGGAGGGCTGTGAGGGTAACGAGGTCGTACCGCGGCCCGTAGCCGATGACTTCGACGAGCGGGGGGTCGGCGTACTTGTGGTTGTGGGTGCCGGGTAGGCGGAGCACGCGGGCGAGGTCGCCGGTCTGGTCGACGTGCACCCCGCGTTCCCGGCCGAGGGCGCGGAGGTGGTCGCCCCATCCGCGGGCGATGTGTCGTGCCTCGTCGAGTGGGAGGGGTGCGTGCTCGCCGAGGAGCCACCAGGCGTGGATGCCGCCGCCGGTCCAGACGATGAACGTCGGGTCGGGCAGGGTCTCGAGGATGTCGAGCGCATCATGGGCGGTCGCGGGGAGCGGGAGGCCGGTGTTGGTGGTGGTGGCGTGCCCCTCCCCTGCGATGTCGATGTCGGCGGCGAGGGCGTTGAGTCCGAGGGTGTCGGCGGCGCCGCCCCGTCCCCGCTCGGGGATGGCGCGGAGGATCTGCACCCCGACGTAGACGTCGGCTCCGGCGTCGGAGAGTCGGTGGCACCGGTCGGCGGCGGCGTCGAGGTCGTCCGTGGTGGCCGCGAACCGGCCTGTGAAGCCGTTCCGCCCGCGGATCCGGTGGGGCACGGAGAGGAAGCCGGGGTTGGCCGCCCCGTGCTGGTCGTAGGCGAGGGCGGCGAGGTGGTCGCCGATGGCGCTCACGCCGCACCGTCCGGGTTCGTGCAGGTGACGGTGATGTCCGGGTCCCAGCCGGCGGCCTGCCTGCGGGCGATTTGCTCGATCTCCCAGGGGTGCCAGTCGGCGAGCTCAGGGTCGACGCGCAGTGCCTGACGGGCGGCGCGGATCCCCTTGCCGAGGCTGATGTCGACGACGTCGGCAGCTTCCCGCCCGTCGTCGAGCCGCTCTCGGGCTCGCTGGTCGTGAGGTCGCGATACTCTGGGTGTCATCTCGGCTTCTGGTGAGGGGTCGTGACGGTGATAGCGGCGGCCGGGGTGCTGGTGACACTCCGGCCGTCTGCATTTCTGGGGGTTCGCGCCCTGCCGAGGCGGCGGGTCCGAACCGCATTGGTACTGCGGTTCCACGCCCGTGACCTGCGACGATGCGGCCCTATGGCACCGTGATGGCACGGGCGGGCGGGCGCGGGAATCGAGTGAAGTCGGCATCGGTGGTCGCGTCCTCGTCGGCGCGGACGGCGGCCTGACCGCCCGGGTATAGAAGCGTGATCAGGTCATACGTCGGAATCTTGATCTTTCGGCCGATGCGAAGCACCCGCGTTAGGTCCCAGGTACCGCGTCGGATCGCCTCGTAGACCGTCCATTCGCCGGCGTCGAGGATCGCCGCGGCGGTCGGAACGTCCGTGGTGGGCCCTAGCCCCGCGATCCGCTCGCACGTCCACGAGATCTCCTCGACCGTCACGCCGGCACCATCCGGTTGGATTCGGGCCGCTCCTGCTCCTGCTCCTGTTCGACCCGTAGCCGGGCCACGTACGCGGTGAGCGCGTCGTGCGGGATGCGTCGCGACCGCCCGATACGCACGGACTCGATCGCGCCGTCGCGGAGCAGTTGGTAGAGCCGCGCTCGGCTGATGCCAAGAGCGTGAGCGCCAGCCTCGGGCCGATACAGCACCGGTGGTGGCGACACATTGACCAGGGTGGGGATCGCCATGGGGCTCCTTCTGGATGCGCATCACAGGGGACGCAGGAGAATCTCTGCCGAACTCTAACGCATCAACTTAGGTTCGCTACCCATGGTGTACCTTGCTGCTGGTACCTACGTCAAATCGCACCGCTGGACGGCCCTAGACGGCCCTAGACGCTCGCGTACGCACCTGGAGAGGACCGTTCCGGTCCGGGATGGGATACCTTCATGTGCCGTGGCAGACGAGGCGACGCTCTCCTTCCGGCAGGTAGTCGGCGAGGGCGTGCGTCGGGTTCGGGAAGCGACTGGCGCACGGCAGGACGACGTCGCCGTCGCCGCTCGAAAACGAGGACTCACCTGGTCGCGGCAGAAGGTCGCGATGCTGGAGCGGGGCTCGAAGCCGGTAAGCGTCGAGGAGCTCGTGATCCTCCTTGAGCTACTCACGGAGGTATGCCGTCGGCCGGTCGGGCTCGGCGAGTTGATCGCGCCTGACACCCGAATCGCACTGTCTCCGGAGGTGGCGATCGGCGGGCGCGAGATGGTGCAGATCCTCGGCGGCGAACCCTCGACGATCGGAACAGAGCTGATGCCGGGGCTCGTCGTTACCGGCGCTCCAGAACCTCGCGTACCGGTCGGCCCGTTCGCCGTCACGCGGTCCGAGTTGGATGGCTGGCTGCGGGAGGCGGGAGAGGTTGAGGCGAACGCGGCGCGTCGCATCGGCGTTCCGCTGGCCGTGTTCGTCACTGCTGCACGGTTCAGGTTCGGGCGTGGTTTCACTCTGGAGCGTGACGCCAGGGCGCAGGAGCTGTATGACGACGCCGGCCCGGACCGCCGCCGCGGGCTCCGAAGCCGGATGAGTCGCGAGCTGACGCAGGAGGTTGCCGACCTGATTCGGAAGCGGGAGGCCGAAGCTGCGGGGACCGGCCTCGGCGGCCCAGCCGTAGCCGGATCCCGCAAAGAGGTCGCCTCCCCAGCTGACTAAGGCCGGCTGCGACGCAGACGGGTGGAGAGCCGGGCGGGGCCGGAAGGAGAGTCACCCACTGTGAAGCCGTACAAGGCCTGCTCGTGCCGGGACCCGGAGACCCGGAGGTTGCTCGGCAAGAAGTGCCCCGACCTGGCGAAGAAGGGGCACGGGAAGTACTACGCCCGGTACGAGGCGCCTGCCGGCACGGATGGGAAGCGCCGGCAGCCGCGGATCGGCCCGTTCGACACGTCGGCGGAGTGCAAGACGGAGCTGGCGAAGGTGCTCGGCCAGGCCGCCCGGGCGGACTACTCCGACGACCGGAAGATCAAGGTGGCGGAATACCTCGATCGCCGGTACTCCTGGCGGGATGCCGAGTCGCGGACCGGTGAGGGGCTGAAGCGATCGACGCTCGACGCCGAGCGCGAAGCACTCACCCTCTACCTGAAGCCCGGTCTCGGGCATCTGAAGCTCGTCGACCTCCGAGACCGGCACGTCCGCGATCTGTACGCGGCCATGCGGGTCATCAACCGCCCCGACGAGGACGAGGCCGACGTCGACCCGGAGATGCTGCGCCGGCTCGTCGCTGCCCGGGCGGTCCGCGACGGGAAGCGCGTCCACTCCCGGCCGATCTCGGAGTCGCGGATCAAGCGTGTGCACGCGGTGCTGACCGGCGCCATGAACGACGCGGTCAAGACGTCGAAGATCCTCGACGCGAACCCTGCCGAGCACGTGTTCCGCACCAAGGGTGCCAAGCGCCGGACCCGGGTCCGGCCGCTGCTGTGGACAGACGAGCGGGTCGAGCGCTGGGAGACGGACGGGCATGTTCCCGCCAAGGTCATGGTGTGGACGTCCGCGCAGTGCGGTTCGTTCTTGGACTTCTCGGAGGCGTGCGGGGAGCGGCTGCACGTGCTGTTCCACCTCGATGCCTACTGGGGTCTTCGCCGCGGGGAGCTGGTCGGCCTCGAGCGGACCGATCTGAGCGTGGCCCGGCGGCGACTGCACGTCCGCCAGTCCCAGGCCGACGACGAGCTGGACGACACGAAGACCGAGCACGGCGACCGGACGATTGTGTTCGACGAGGGCACCGCGACGGTGCTCACCGCGGAACGGAAGCGGCAGGCGGCCGAGCGTCTGGAGTGGGGCGAGGCCTACGCCGATTCGGGCCGGGTGTTCACCTACGAAGACGGCTCCGCGCTGAAGCCGACGTACGTGTCACAGCGGTTCGGGCAGCTCGTTACCCGGTACGCCGCGATCCGGGCCCGTCTGGCGAAGGGCTCGACGGTCGAGCGGACCGCTCGGCAGTACCGGGTGTCGCCGGAGGCGGTGCGCATCGCGGCGGCGGCGCCGCTGCCGCCGATCCGGTTTCACGACCTGCGCCACGGCGCGGCGACGATGCTCCTCGCGTCGGGTGCGCCGATGAAGCTCGTCTCTGAGGTCCTCGGGCACGCCTCGGCCGCGTTCACGTCCGACGTGTACGCCGTGGTGGCGGAGGAGCTGGCCGAGGCGGCGGCGGTCGCGATCGCCGCGTTCGTGCCCCGGCGGGAACGCCCTGGCGCCGTTCGTGCCATCAATGTGCCATCTTCGGCCGGTAGTTGATCTCTGACATGAGTCAGGGGTTCCTGCTGGCGAGCAGAAACCCCTGGTAGAGCGGAGGCTCGGGGATTTGAACCCCGGAGGGGGTATAAGCCCCCAACCGCATTAGCAGTGCGGCGCCAT
This sequence comes from Frankia sp. Hr75.2, assembly GCF_949319125.1. NCBI lineage: Bacteria > Bacillati > Actinomycetota > Actinomycetes > Frankiales > Frankiaceae > Frankia > Frankia sp. Hr75.2. The sequence goes on from NZ_CASGGV010000329.1 coordinate 22,510, forward strand.
AGACCGGACTAGGCGAAGCCTCCTGAGTGTGCGTCCCAAGCATAGCGTCCCGCGCGGCGAACCAGACCCCGCCCCTCCCGGCGTTTGACGGGACATGTCGCTCGCCGGGCGCGAGCGGGGCGCGAGCCGGGCGACCGAGGCCGTCTGGCGGGCCAGCCCCGGTCGTCCCCGGGGGTTAGCCGGGCTCCCCTGTGTCGAGCGCGGCCATGACGGCGGTCGCCACCTCGGCCCGCCGCGCGCTACCCAGAAGTCGCGGGATGGCGAGGCCGGTCACGGAGGCGGCGGACGCCGCGGCCACAGACTCGGCAGACGCAGAGGTGGCCGACGTGGAGATGGTGGCCGAAGAGCTGGCCGTGGAGGCCGTGGAGGCAGCTGTGACCGGGGCCGACGAGTCCTCGACGTAGAAGGCGTCGACGACGTCCAGGCCGAGGGTCGCGACGATCGCGGTGCGGACGTCCAGACCGGCCTCGGCCAGCGCGCCGGTGATCCGGTGCAGCACCCCGGCACGGTCGGGGGCGCGCACCTCGATGACCGTCGTCGAGCCGGAGTCGTCGAAAATCACCTGAGGTGCCCCCGGCGTGTTCCACCGACGGGTGGTGGCGTAGTCCTGTTCCCGGCCGGCCAGGCGGGCGGTGACGTCGAGGGTGCCCGCCAGGGCCGCGCGCAGGTCGTCGCGCAGCCGCTTCGGGTCCGGGCGGTGCCCGTGCGCGGACGCGACGGCGGCCTGTAGCAGCGAGCAGCCGCCGGCGCCCCGCGCGGAGGCGCGGCGGACGTCCAGCCGGTTGAGCGCGAGGACGCCGGCGGTGGTCGCGAGCAGGCCCACCCGGTCGGCGGTGACGACCACGATCTCGAACATGCCCTCGTCGGGGAGCGGGTTGACCTGCACGGTGAGGTCGTCGGGCAGCGCGAGCAGGGCGGTCTGCCGTTCGGTGAGCGCGGGCGGGCACGGCGGTGCCTTGCCGTCGAGCACGGCGGTGGCCCGGTCGACGAGGTCGGTGACGAGCCGGGCTTTCCAGGCGTTCCACGCGGTCGGGCCGGTGGCCTTCGCGTCGGCTTCGGTAAGCCGGTGCAGCAGGGTGAGTACGCGCACGCTGCCAGCTGCGGCCGCCACCGACTCGATGGTGGCGACGTCGTCGATGTCCCGCCGGGTCGCCGCCTCGGTCAGCAGCAGGTGATGGCGGACCATCTCGACCAGCACCTCGGTGTCCTCGGGCGGCAGGCCCAGCCGGGGCGCCAACGTCTGGACGATGACGATGCCGGCGTCAGTGTGGTCTCCCGGGTACCCCTTGCCGATGTCGTGCAGCAACGCGCCGAGCAGCAGCAGGTCGGGCCGGTCGACGTCCCTGGTGTGGGCGGCGGCGCGGGCGGCGGCCTCGATCAGGTGCCGGTCGACGGTGTAGCGGTGGTAGGGGTTGCGCTGCGGCTTGCTGCGCACGGCCGCCCACTCGGGGATCAGCCGCACGAGCAGCCCGACCTGGTCGAGGGACTCCAGCACCCGCACCGCGGCGTCCCCGGTCGCCAGCAGGCTGACCAGGTCGTCCCGGGCGGCCTCGGGCCACGGCTCGGGCATCGCCGGCGCCTCGCGGCCGAGCCGGTCGATGGCGTAGCGCCCGAACGGGACGCCGGCGCGTGCCGCGGCCGCGGCCGCCCGGAGCACCAGCCCGGGGTCGGTGGCGGGTTCGGCGTCGCGGGCCAGCTGGATCTCCCCGTCCTGTTCGACGACGCCCTCGTCGAGGGGCCGTCGGACCGGTCGGCGCAGCCGGGAACGGATCTTCGAGCGTTGCGCGGCGGCCACCCGGTACCAGGTCGTGTCCCACGTCCAGGAGATCGTGCGGCCGGCGTCCGAGATGGCCCGGGACAGCGTGACGGAGTCGGGGTAGCCCAGTGCCGCGGCCACCGCCGTGCCGTCCTGCAGGAGCAGGCGGTCCTGCGCGCGGCCGTGGCTGAGCCGGCGCACCTCGCCGCGGGCGTCGAGCAGCACCTGGTAGGCGGCCTGGACGCGCTCCGGCGGCGCCTCGGCGACCCAGGCCGCGGCGAGGGCGTGCAGCGCGTGGACGTCCCGCATGCCGCCCCGGGCCTCCTTGAGGTCGGGCTCGAGCAGGAAGGCGAGCTCGCCCATCCGGCGCGCGCGCTCCGCGACCGCCTCGGCGAGCTCGGGCAGGCGGCGCGGTGCGCGTTCCCGCCACCGGGTCCGGACCCGTTCCAGCAGCGTGCCCGCGAGGCCGCCGTCACCACGGATCACGCGGGCGTCGAGCAGGCCGAGCGCCGCCTTGAGGTCGGAGTCGGCGACGGAGACGGCTTCGTCCACGGTGCGGACGCTGTGGTCCAGGCCGACTCCGGCGTCCCACAGCGGGTACCAGATCGCGTCGGCGACGGCGGAGATGTCGCCTCGGCGGCCGTCGTGGACGAGCACAAGGTCCAGGTCGCTGCCGAAGGCGGGCTCACTTCGCCCGTAGCCACCGACCGCGAGCAGCGCGACTCCGGGCCCTGGTTCCCCGAACAGCTCCCCGAGGGCCGCGTCGGCGCGCTCGACCAGTGCCTCCCGCAACGCGGGCCCGGTCACACCGGGAAAAGCGTCCACCCGGCCCCGCAGGGCCTGGAGCCTGTCGTTCACCCGCCACCCCCGTCGTACTGGGTCCTATCCCCCGCACCCGCAGTCTGTCGCGGTTTCTCGCCCGATGTTCACGGTTCCACGGCAAGATGTTCGCCGCGGCGTCACAGTGCCGAAAAGAAAGGGGGCGCGCCGTAACAGGCGCGCCCCCGAATGTTCTTCCCGGGCTTACAGGGCGTCGGAGCCCCGCTCACCCGTCCGTACACGGACGACAGCGTCGACCGGGACAACCCACACTTTTCCGTCGCCGATCTTGCCGGTCTGCGCGGACGTCGTGATCGCGGTGACGAGCTCGTCGACGGCCTCGTCGTCCACCACCACCTCGATCTTGATCTTGGGGACGAAGTCGACCTTGTACTCGGCCCCGCGGTAGACCTCGGTGTGGCCCTTCTGCCGCCCGTAGCCCTGCACCTCGGAGATCGTCAGCCCGTGGACGCCGATGCCCTCGAGGGCGGTCTTGACGTCGTCCACCTTGAACGGCTTGATGACTGCCGTCACGAGCTTCATGCCTTGGCCTCCTCAGGCACCTTGGTCGCGGTGACGGCGGAGGTGAACCCGCTGCCGCCGATGGACGTCAGCCGGTAGGCCGTCTCACCGTGCAGCGCCTCGTCGAGGCCGATCTCCTCGTCCTCGTCCGAGACCTTCAGCCCGATCGTGTACTTGAGCGCGAGGGCGATCAGGGTGGTCACGACCGCCGAGTAGCCCAGCGTCGCGCCGATGGCCAGCGCCTGCTCGCCCACGACGCTCCACGGACCGCCGTAGAACACACCGTCCTTGCCGATCTCGTTGGTGTCGAGGGTGGCGAAGAAGCCGGTCAGCAGCGCACCGAGGACACCCCCGACCAGGTGGACGGCGCCGACGTCGAGCGAGTCGTCGATGCCGACCTTGCCCTTGATGGACGTCGCCAGCGCGCAGATCGCACCCGCCAGCAGGCCGATGGCGATCGAGCCCATCGGCGAGACGAACCCACAGGCCGGGGTGATCGCGACCAGACCCGCGACGGCACCCGACGCGGCGCCGAGCGTGGTGGCCTTGCCGTCCCGCAGCCGCTCGATCGCGATCCAGCCGAGGATGGCCGTGGCCGCACCGATCTGCGTGTTGAGCAGCGCGATCGCGGCGACCTTGTTCGCGCCCAGCGCCGAGCCGGCGTTGAACCCGAACCAGCCCACCCACAGGATGCCGGTGCCCAGCAGCACGAACGGCACGTTGTGCGGGCGGAAGTCGCCGGTAGGCCAGCCGCGCCGCTTGCCGAGGAACAGCGCCAGCACGATCGCGGCGATACCGGCGTTCGCGTGGACGACGGTGCCGCCCGCGAAGTCGAGCGCGCCGCGCTTGAACAGCCAGCCGCTGCTCGCCCACACCCAGTGCGCGATGGGCGAGTAGACCAGGACCGACCACAGCGTGACGAAGATCGCGAAGGAGCTGAACTTCATCCGGTCCGCGGTGGAACCGGTGATCAGGGCGGGCGTGATGACCGCGAACATCATCTGGAAGGCGACGAAGGCGACGTATGGGATCGCCCCGTCACCCGCAGTGAGATCCTGGAGGGCGAAGAAGTCGAAACCGCCCCAGAATCCGTTACCCTCACCGAAGGCGATACTGAAACCGACGACCGACCACACCAGTGTGATCATCCCCATGCAGAAGAAGTTCTGCATGAGCATGCCGAGCACATTCTTCGCGCGGACCATACCGCCGTAGAAGAAGGCCAGGCCGGGCGTCATGAAGAGCACAAGTGCGGCGCTGACGAGCACCCACGCGGTATCGCCCGAGCTCAATTCGTCCATGTCTCTCCTGTCATTCCCCCCGCGCGCACCGCGCGGACTGCGCTACCCCGGTCCCCGGCCACGCTGCGCTCGTCCCGGTCCTTCGGCCGAAGAGTCGATAAGATCTGTTCCGATCTAGTGTCTTTCCTGTTTCTGACATGTGAAATCGATTAATTGGGCGACCCATGCTCCTCGAGCTTAGACTCAGCGTGGATGTTACGGGACTCTCCGTGTCGTTCGGCGTGCTTACGTGACTGTACAACTGCATACAGTTACGGTGCGGCGTCGTGACCAGTGTTCCGACGGAGGGCTGCCATAGCGCCGGTAGCCCGTCCCACGAGGCCTGCACTATCCCCCGATCGGGTGTATCTCCGCCCGTTTCGTCCCCGTACGGGGACCCGCCAGGTAACGTCAATGTAAGTACGCCAGCACTCGAAACAGACAAAGGTTCCCACCGGTCGGCAACGCGCCGGACCATTGACGGACGGGGCATGCGCCCGGTCCTCATCACCCTGCTCGGCGTTCTCGCCGCCGGGCCGTCGCTGACCGGCGCGGGCGGTGGCATCGGGGCGGGCATGGCCCGCGCGGAGCCGAACGCGCCCACCCGCGGCGGCGACACCCACAGCGACACCAACAGCGACACCCCCGGCGGCTCCGGCGGAGGGCCACAGGTCGGCCACGCCGAGGACCTCGGAAGCATCGCCGCCCAGATCACCGCGACCCGGGCCCATCTCGACGACCTCAACCACAAGATGTCCGTGGCCGCCGAGCAGTACAACGCCGAACGCATCCGTCTCGCCGAGGCGGAGCGCGCCGCGGCCACGGCCGCCCAGCAGCTGCGAACGGCGGACGTCGCCGTCCGGCACGCTTCCGACCGGCACCGCGGCCTGGCGACGTCGGCCTACCGCTCCGGCGGGCTGGAACAGCTCTCCATCCTGCTCACCGGCGATCCCCGCACCGCGCTCGACCGCGCCGGCGCCGTCGACGCGCTGTCCCGGCGGCAGCGGGCCGCCGAATCCGACCTGCGGCTGGCCCGCCACGACCAGACCGAGGCGAAGCAGGCCGCCGACGAGACCCGCGCCGGCCGGCAACGGCTCGTCGACTCACTGGCCGAGCGCCGGCGCGGGCTGGAGGAGTCAGCCGGCGAGCAGGGCAGGCTGCTGGACGGCCTGATCGCCCGGCAGGCGGAGCTGGAACGCCAGGCCCGGGAACGCGAGGCCGCCGCGCTGCGGGCCCGCAAGGCCGCCGAGGCCGCGGCCGCCGCCGAGACGGCCCGCCAGGCCGCCCTGGAACGTGACCGGCTCACCCGGGAGGCCGGTCTCGTCACGACGGCCGGCAACGCCTTCGCCGCGGCACCCGCCCTGCCGGCCGCGCCACCCCCGACCGGCGGCAGCGGCGGCGCGGCCCGCGCCGTCCAGGAGGCGCGCGCCCAGCTCGGCAAGCCGTACGTCTGGGGTGCCGAGGGCCCGGACAGCTTCGACTGCTCCGGACTCACCCAGTGGGTCTGGGGAAAGGCCGGCGTCAGCATCCCGCACTACACAGGCGACCAGTGGACGGCTGGCCGGCGGGTCACCCGCGACGAGCTGATCCCCGGCGACCTGGTCTTCTTCGGTGCTGACCTCTACCACGTCGGCATCTACATCGGGAACGGCCAGATGATCCACGCGCCGCGTACCGGCGAGGTCGTACGGATCGAGAACGTGTGGTGGTCGACGTTCCAGGGCGGTGTCCGCCCGGGCGCCTGACGCGCCCGGACGCGGTGCCCGACGACGCTCCGGCCCCGTCCCCGCCCCCGGCCCGGCTTGTGCGTGACCCGTGTAGCTCCCCCCCCAATCGATGGAGCGAGCTGTGCGGGTCGCGCACGAGGCGGGGCTGGCCGGTGGGCGGGTAGCTGCCCCGCCCACCGGGTGGCGCTCGGACAGACGAAGGGCCGGGCGTCAATGCCCGGCCCGACAGTCAGATCCGCATCCGTACAGATGCTTGCGTGCTGTGGCTCTGTACAGGTGCTGCGTGCTCTGTGTGCCGTGTGTGCCGTATGCCGTGTGTGCTGTCGTTTCCCGGATCAGTGATTGACGTAGACGAGCGCCGCTGTGCTGCGGTCGATCTCGGCCTCGCTGTCGCCGTCCGGCTTGGCGATGTACACCCTGTCGCCGCGCGCGTTCAGGTAGAGCTGTGCCCCGGGCACGATCGCGGCGTCCCGCAGGACGCGCATCGCCTCCTCGTCGGTCTGGAGGCGCTCCGAGATCCAGGCCACCGTCACCGACTTGGTCCCGGTGTTGCTTCGCTCAGCCGACGTGAGCAGGCTCACCGGTGCCACACCAGGCGGCTGCGCCGTCTCGAGCTGCGCCGGGATCTCGTTCCCGAACGGGCACCGCTTCGGGTCACCGAGCAGGACTGTCAGCCGGGCCTCGACCTCGTCCGAGATCACATGCTCCCAGCGGCAGGCCTCGTTGTGGACCAGCGCCCAGTCCAGGCCAATGACCTTGGTGAGGAGCAACTCGGCCAAGCGGTGCTTCCGCATGACCGCCGTCGCTCTGACCAGGCCCTTCTCCGTGAACTGCACGGTCCGGTCGTCGGCGAGCGCGACGAGGCCCTCGTTCGCGAGGCGCGCGGTCGACTCACTCGCGGCCGGCGCGCTCACGTGAAGGCGCTCGACCAAGCGCGCGCGCAGCGGGGTGATGCCCTCCTCCCGTAGTTCATACAGGGTCCGGAGGTACATCTCGGTACTGTCGATCAGTCCAGTCACCGGTCTCCTTCGTCCGCAACCAGAGTACGCCGCAACGCCTGGCAGGAGGAGCCGCATTCCTCTGCGTCCTGATGGCGGAGTGTGGTATGTCCGTGCCCGTTCCGTCACCGTGTCGCTGGCCAGACTGGCTCCTACTCAGAGTATCGATACAAGTACAACTTGTCGCGGCTACCGCTCACTCGACGAACTGCGTGGCGCGAGCCCGCGGCGTTGCCCGCCTAGGCCAGGGTGAACGTCCGCACCAGCCGCGCCGCGGACGGCTCACGGCCGGCCCGCGGTCAGGGACACCAGTCCGGCGGCTCGGCTGCGGCGAGTACCTACACTCGAGGGTATGAGCACGACTCAGATCGCGCCGGAGACCTCTGACACCCGCTCGGACGAGGGGGATGATCTCTCTCACTACGCGCGCAGGGAGGAGATCGTCCGTGCCTCCATCGAAGGCGGCCGCGTGACGGCGCTGTGCGGGTACAAGTTCGAACCGGTGCGCGACCCCAAGCGTTTCCCGGTCTGCCCCCGCTGCAAGGAGCTCGTGGAGATGGCCGAGCAGCTCGGCTGAGCACCCGTACCCCGTACCGGCCGTCGGGATCCACGCGCCGGCCGTCCGGGTTCGCGCGTGTGCGCGGGCCCGGGTGGAGTCGCCTTCCCACACCGGTGTCTGGATGCGTAGGCTTGCGAGGCGTTGAGTGATCCCGCCCGGTCGACCATGGAGCCATCGCCAGGCATCCGACCGGCCAGGTGCGGGATCGCCCCGCAGCGCCCCTGTAGCTCAGTGGATAGAGCGACCGCCTCCTAAGCGGTAGGTCGCAGGTTCGATTCCTGCCAGGGGCACCGATCCGTGTATTGCGCGAACCTCCGTAGCGTCGCTGCCAGATTGCGTTGCGTGCCGCCCATTGTCGCTGTCGTCCGTGGCTGCGGCTGGCTGGGTGGGGATGCGGAACGTGGGTTGGATGTGGCTGCGGCTGGTGACGGTGATCTCGGCGACGAGTGCGTCGGTGAGGCGGCGCAGCGTGGCGGGGGCGCCGTCGCGGATGGCGTCGGCGATCTGGGTGGACAGGCGGGTCAGGTCGGCTGCGGTGGGTGGGACGGGCTGGGTGGCGTCGTCGGCGAGGTGGTCGACGAGTTCGGCTCGGCGGCCCTGCAGTTCCTTGATCTTGATGGTAAGTTTCTCGATGCGGGTGCCGGCGAGGGCGTCGGTCATGGTGCCGGCTTCGAACGCGGTGAAGTAGCGGTCGATCGCGGTCTCGGCCTTGCTGATCTCGCTGTCGATGGTGGCGAGTTCGGCGCGGTGGGCGGCGCGGGTGTCAGCGATGCGGCCGGCGAGCGAGGCGGCGGCTTCGGTGACCAGTCCGCTGCCCGCATAGGTTTCGATCATGGCGTTGAGGATGGCGGTGTCGACCTGTTCGGCGGGGAGGCGTTCGGCGGGGCAGATGCTGGTGCCGTAGCGGTTGCGGGTCCAGCAGCTGTAGTAGCGGTATCGGTAGAGGTTTCCGCGGGCGGCGGTGCCGATGTAGTGCTTGCCGCAGTGGGCGCAGCGGATCTTTCCACTGAGCAGGTAGTCGGAGCCGGATGCGGCGCGTTTGGTGGCGGTGGATTCGGCGCGCTCGGCCAGGATCTTCTGGGCTTGGTCGAATAGGTCGGGTTCGATGATGGTGGGGTGTGGTGCGGGGTGGCTGACACCACGGAAGGTGATGTGGCCGATGTAGACGCGGTTGCGCAGGATGGTGAGGATCGCGGCGGGAGACCAGGGCTGCCCGGTTTTGGTGCGTAGGCCGTCGCTGGTGAGTTTACGGGCGATGGCCTGGCTGCCGAGGCGGTCGTTGACGTACTCGGTGAAGATGCGGCGGACGATGGGGGCCTCGACGGGGTCCACGGCGAGATGGTCGGTGTTGGGGTCGATCTGGTAGCCGTAGGGGCGGGAGCCTCCTTGCCATTGACCGAGGCTGGCTTTGACTTCCATGCCGTTGATGACCCGGTCGATGATGAGGGCGCGTTCGAATTCGGCGATGACACCGAGAATCTGGATGATCATTCGTCCGGTGGCGTTGCCGGTGTCGAAGGGTTCAGTGGCGGAGCGGAACGCAACTCCGGCCTTGTCGAGGGTTTCGAGGAGTTCGGTGAGGCCGCGTAGGGAGCGGGTGAGGCGGTCGAGGCGGTAGACGAGCAGGACGTCGAACTTCCCGGCGCGTGCCGCGGTGAGGGCACGTTGGAGCTGGGGGCGGTCGGTCGTGGCGCCGGACGCCTGGTCGACGTACTTGCTGGTCAGCTCCCAGCCGTCCTGGCTGGCGATGAACGCCAGGAGCTTGGTCTCCTGCGCTTCCAGAGAGAACGGCTGGTTCTTCTCGTCGGTGGAGATACGCAGGTAGATCGCTACCCGGTTCGTCGTGCGGGCAGGCTGGTGGATGCGGCCTTTTCGATGGCTGGACGTCACGGCAGGACCCTTCAGAAAGTCAATGATCGGCAGATCGGTGACACACCCACAATGGCGGCCACCGGGTCATCATTGTTTATTATCGCTCGTATTCAACGGCGGGACGGCCGTCATGCGATACCATTTCACGGGGTTTCCCGCTGCCCGCTTCGATGGGCGCGAAGGAGATCCGTGAGGGCGCTGACAGCAGCAGTGTGCTCCTCGGCGGTCAGCGGGATGAAGCGTGGCGCCGCGACGACTACCTCGACGGCCGGGAGAGTTGAGTCTCTCCGCCTGACAGGTTTCTTCGGCCGGTGGGTGGCCGGGCGGTGTCCGGCGACGGGCCGGGTCATGTTCGGGTCTGGCGGGGTCGTGTCATCGGTTGACGCGATAGCCCTGTTCTCCTCTACCTAGGCAGCATGGACTTTTCCTGCTCGATGTCGTACTCCAGCACCAGAGACGTCCAGCGAGATTCTTCTCGACTTCCGATACCCGGAACAGGTGTCGGGATTTTTCTTTTGGTTTTTGCTTGCAAGGGCGGCGGTTTGGAGTTCTCCTGCTGGCGGCCCGACACATGCCGGGTCGCCGTTCGGAGACATGGAGATTTTCTGGTGTCAGTTTCCCTGGGCAAAGACAGATACGGGTCCGGTACCTCGCGCCTGGTGGCAGGGACGCTCGCCGCCGCGGATGGGGCGGTGACGGTGGCGGAGCTGGTGGAGAAGACGGGATTGGCGCGCACGACGGTGAGTCGTGCGTTGACCGTGCTGGAGGCCGGCGGTCGTGCCGTGCGCGTTCCCGGCCGCCGGCATGGCGCTGGCCGGGACCCGGACCAGTGGAGCCACACCCGCCAGCCGGGTTCGGCCAGCACGGCACCGCCCGTGCCGTCCAGCTCTGGGACGGATGTGCCGTCCCAGAGCAGATGGGCGGGCGACGACAACGCGCCGGTATGGAAGACGCAGGGCCGGGTGACCTCCACGGGCAGCCGGCTCGCGCCGGGTGGGTTGCGGGAGCTGGTGGTGGCCTGCCTGGGCCGGGATCGGACCCGGGCCTGGTCAGCTGGGGAGGTCGCCCGCGCGGTCGGCCGTTCCGCCGGGGCGGTGACGAACGTGTTCGATCTGCTGATCGCGACCGGCGTCGCCGAACAGGACAGGACCGGCCGTCCCCGCCGCGTCCGCCTCCGATGAGGCGAGGCCGCCGGCGGCCCGCCGGCCCGTTCCCGCCAGGCCATGACCGAGAGCCGGAGCTGGTCAGGAACCGGCCGCAAAGGCAGGAGCGCGCGTCGAGACTTGTGGACTATGGAGCGGGCAGCAGCGTCCTCACCGGCCGTCTCGACGGGACGGAACTCCTGATCCGACCCGAGGACGGCACCGCGACCGGCCCGGTGATTCTGCTGCGCCTGCACAGCACCCTCGGTGATGTCAGCGCCTGCTATCTGACCCCGGCGGAAGGTCGGGCGCTGGCGGCGGCGCTGCACCGCGCCGCCGACCAGCACACACCGCCCCCGGAAGCCGCCGTCGCGCCACAGTGAGAGCACACCGGCGGCCGGCAGGAGAGCCGGCCGCCGTCTCTCCTCAGAGGTGAAGCTCACGCGACCGCCGGGAGATGCGGCGCCGGGAGCGGGGCGGTGCCGACACTGAACTCGTTGACCTGCAGAGCGAATCCGCTGCCTGGCAGCTCGCTCAGCCGTAGGCGGCGCCGAGTGCCAGTCCCGGCGGACAGCCAGACCGGACCGCTCGCCCCTTCTCCCGACGCGGCGAGGAGCTCGGCCGTCGTGGTCGCGATCCCCTCCCGACCAGCCCCGATGTGAGGTGCCCTT